>NZ_JBTRAR010000012.1:0-167869 GCF_054611535.1 Pseudomonas sp. VEM90
TCAGGACAGGCAAATCCTTGCCCTGCGCCACGAACTCTATGAGCGCGCTCGAAGCAAGAATCCGGAGCGATGGTCAGGACGCACTCGCAACTGGGAGCCGATTGGTACCGTGCTGCTGAACCCTGATAGAGAACAACAGCACGTGAAGCAAGCCGCATAGTTGGATGGTTGACGCGACAACTACCTTGAAAAACGCCGGCGTTGCCAAAGCCATAGAGATTGTCAGTGTCCCGCCGACTGATGGTACCTGCGCGCAGGGCGGGCAGGTTCAGATAGCCATCATTCTTGAAATCCGACTCGTAATGGCTGAACCGGGCCGAGTACTTTGCATCATCGAAGACCTTGGAAAGCTTCCAGAAATAGTTGTCGCGGTTGGTTTCTGCAGCTTTCCGATACCCATTGGTCTTGTAGACGTCGGCAACGAACAGGGACTCGAAGCCTTCGTGCTCTCCCGCAAGAACCAGGTTAGCTCGGCGACCGTCATAGCTCGCGATATCCAGGCCAATACTCGAAGCAACATCGCTGCCATCCAGTGTCTCGATGTTTACTGCCCCTGCTCGGTTTTGATCGCCAAACAACGCCGACACAGGCCCCTTGATGACATCGACCCGCTTGATCATCTGCGGCGTAAGCCACTCCATGAACACAGGGCCATGACCAGCACCACCTTGGCTGGATGGAATGTTTTGAGGTACGCCGTCCACATACACAGCCACGTCCGCACCGTGAGTACCGTTCGTGGCGAAGCCACGCATGCGGAAGCCATTGCCGGTGTCCCCCTGATCGATGTTGTTTGCAACCACGCCTGGCACACGACGGTAAATGTTGGAGATGTCCCGATCCACGTTGAGCGTGCGAATTTCTTCCTGAGTGATAGTCGACACTGCCGCCGGCAAGCTCTCTGGTGCGTTGCTAACCTTGTTGCGTTCCAATGGCTCTATCCGAGTAGTGCTTCCTCCCTCCCCCGTGACCTCGATTGCTTCAAGCTCGGTAACCTCTGCGGCTTCCACTTCAACCGCGCCCACCGGCTCAAATGCACTCAACCCTGTCAGCGCCGCACCAGTAAGAACCCACACTCTGCTGCGCTTCGCACATCCATACATAAAGACAACCTTATCGTTATGTTATAACGTTTGTTTTGCACGATACAGGATTGCATAGACAAGCGCTATGGATCGGTATGGGTGCTCATGTGGGGGGCGCACTCGACGCAGGCGTACCCTTCACCCCAATGGATACGGCATTCTCGAGGTTAGGAAGACATATGAAGCTCGTGCTTTCGCTGGCCGCGGTTATCAGCGCTGTTGGCGCTCAAACCGCAAGTGCACATGGCATTTGGACAGAACAGCGTTACGGTCACCTTGAGGTCGTTTACGGTCATGGTGCGGAGGATGAGGCTTATCAGGCTAAGAAGATCAAGGGTGTCTGGGCATATGACCAAGCCGGTCATTTGGTACCAGTCACAGTAGAACGCCTGGATGACCATGCTCGCCTACACCCAACGTCATCCCCTGCCGTCGTCACAGTCGCACTGGACAACGGAATATGGAGCAAAGGAAAAGATGGTAAGGCCATCAATGCGCCCAAGTCTGATGTCCCTGACGCAATCAGCACCAGTCATAGCTACAAATACAGCCTGGCCATTTTGAAGCCACACGCTCACGTGCCTGATCGCCTCAAGCTTGCGATGATCATTCGTCCACTCAAAGACCCGCTTGAAGTGGGTGTTGGGAAGCCCTTACCGGTGGAGGTAACGATTGACGGTAAACCTGCAGCGAATATCCCTTTGTTCGAAGATTATCGAGGTTTGCCGGAAGGCAATAGCGTCACGACCGACCCACAAGGGCGGGCGACCGTAATTGTTCGAAACAGAGGTCTCAACATCATTGCAGCGCAAGCCAGGGTTGCCATGGACGGCGATCCGAACTCGGAGAGGAGTTTGTTCACCTCGTTGAGCTTTGTCGGCGAGCCCCACCAGCACTGACGGAGCACTCCAGGGCTCGGGCTTGGTGCCAAAGCTTATGGAGTACCCCGCAGCATGATTTACCAAACCGCCCTCAGCATTGATCGCTGCAGCGCGGACACTGCTTACTTCTTCTTCACACCCCCCTGCCTGGCTTTGAACCGGGGGTTCGATTTGCATATCACGTAAAGCCTGCCGCGGCGCTTAACGACCTGGCAGTCCCGGTGACGATGTTTAGCTTGCTTGAGCGAAGATAGTACCTGCATAGCCCACCTACTGTTATGTGATAACGTAACGATAACGACTATCATTCTCGACTGCAAGCAGCAGATTGGCCATTGCTTCCAGGTATCGTCTTGCTCCTGACCATGATGCGCGGGTTGACCACGGTCGAAGCACATGACAGACGGAGGTTCGATTTCCTCCGGAAGCCCACAGCTCGTAGGTTCGCTTGGCAAGACCTCTGACTCGCAACCGTATTTATTACCAGCGATCTGCGACTCAAGTGCGGGGCATTTCTTCTCTTATCGCAAGCCACGAAAAACCGTCTCGCTCAATATCACTCCAAAAATTTCGACAATGCCGAATTAAGGCCAGACATCTGCTCAAAAGATCGACACCTTGTCTTTGGCTAATTATTCTTTGGCCTCCTTTTACATGGAGTCATTATTGTGAATTTAAACCTTCAAGGCAAAAAAGTATTGGTCAGCGGGGCAACACGCGGCATTGGCCGAGCGATCGTCGAATGTTTTATTGCTGAAGGGGCGCAGGTTTCCTTCTGCGCTCGTGACAGCGAAGGGGTCTCGCAAGCTCAGCGTATATATGGCGACAATGCATTCGGCTCGGTAGTTGACGTCACTGATAACTCACAGGTGAAGGGGTGGGTAGACGAATCAGCTGCAAAAATGGGTGGCATCGATATCATCATCCCCAATGTGAGCGCCCTGCTCGCGGGGGAGGATCTAGATGTGTGGCATAAAGGATATAACACTGACCTTTTGGGAACCGTACACTTCGTCAACGCTGCCATCCCACACCTCAAAGAATCTGAGAATGCATCCATAGTCATCATCTCAAGCGTCTCGGGCCGTGACATTGATATCTTTGCAGAGCCTTACGGTGTCTTCAAAGCAGCGCTTATCCACTACGGTAAGACATTGGCACTTAAGCACGCCTCCGACGGCATACGTGTCAATACCGTTTCACCTGGAAACGTCTATTTTGAAGACGGCGTCTGGGGGAAAATTGAGCGTGAGCAGCCGGACATCTTTGCTCAATTCATAGCTGCCAACCCCACTGGACGTATGGGTTCACCTGCCGAAATCGCGAGCGCTACAGTCTTCTTGGCCAGTCCTGTTTCGAGCTTTACAACCGGCGCTAATTTCCTGATCGATGGGGGCCTGTCGAGAGGCGTACAGTTCTAGTTTCCCGCCCCGGCCATGTCCGGGGCTCTTCTTCCTAAGTTAGAGGCTAAGAAGTGGGTATAAGTCTCGCATGCATTTTTTAACAGCCTCGATCATTGATGCGCCTGGTAGCTTATGAGAAATTGCAGTTGCACCAAGAGACGCAACAACCTCACCCCTCAGGCGAAGAGGAAGTGCCACACAATTCAGGTCAAATTCGCTCTGTCCGATGTCAGCGGCATATCCCTGCCTTCGAATCATTTCAATTTCTTCCCGCAACTCTAGCGTTACATCCCCAACCAGGCTTAGCCTTCTCAGTAGTGCCGCGTCATGTGCAAGCAAGACCTTACCTACCGCCGTTTCCGTCAGTGCGTTACATTCAACTGCTGGATCAGAAGTTGAAAGCCCATTGGGCTCTGAACGCTGCACGATGACATAGTTATTTACACCACATGCCACTGCCAATAATGACGTCACACCGCAAGCAGCGCTAAACGCTTGCATGGCAGGCATAAAGAGCCTAATTAGCTCTTGCTCTCTGCTCTCAGCGGGCCTCGCCAAGTGAAGTAACTTTATCCCCGTCGTATAGAGCAAGCCTTCCCTTATTACATACCCAAGGTCTACTAAGGTATTGAGCAAACCATGGGCAGTGCTCGCCGTTAGGCCTGCAGCCGTGGCGATATCATTAAGTTTCGCACTGCCGCCAAAGTCACGCAAAACCTCTAAAATGGCCAATGCGCGCTCAACAGATTGTATATTTTTACTCTTCACGATCTCGACCCGCTTTCGGTAGGCATTTTGAGCAAGGAGGTGCATCCGAGCACCTAGATCGGTAGCTCCCTCAACACGAATCAGTCATATTGTACATAATTTGACAAAACGTACAGATCACCTTAATTTCCGCCCTCAATCCGCCTTCATGCAAGGAAACCTTGATGTCACCTCACGCTCTTCTCCTAGAAACGCTAGAAACGAATGCGTGCAGATTCCGCCTTGTGGAACATCCGTCCGCCGGCAAGTCGGTTGAGGTGGCCTTAGCCCGCGGAACTGAGGTGGGACAAGGTGCGAAGGCACTGATCTGCTCAAGCACTCACACCGACGGTTCGGTTCAGTTTGTTTTGGCGGTGCTGCCTGCAGATAGAAAACTGTCGACAAGCCAGCTTGCCGAGCACTTGGGTGCCAAAAAAATTCGATTGGTCTCCGCTGACAAAGCTAATGAGTTGACGGGATGCGTGGTCGGGGCCATCCCTCCCTTCAGCTTCAATGAAGAACTGAAGCTTGTGGCGGATCCGGAATTGTTCGAGCGCTATTCCGAGATCGCCTTCAACGCGGGCCGTCTAGACAGATCAATCATCTTGAATTCCGACGACTACCTGCGCGTGGCCAGACCTGTACTGACCAAGATCGCAGAGCAGTAGTGCTGCGCTCAGAATGAAAACACCGCCTGGCGTGCGTGGCACCAGGCGGTGATCAGAATCCTTCCCGAACCTTACTCGCCGTTCACGAGAAGGCATTCAATCCTTAGCCCCTCGACGCTCCATTACCAGCCATTCACACGAGACCAATGGGCCACTTCACCGTTTGGTTGCAGCGCCTCATAGGCCGGGTACTGGGCACCAGTTGCACAAGCATGATTGGGAAGGACGCGCAGCTGAGTGCCGATTGGATACAGCTTCTCTACGTCCACAGACATACCCTCTTCAAAGGACGCCACGCCGTGCTCTTGGTTGGCAGAACGCAACAGCAGCCCGTCAATGAGGGTTCCGTTCGAGTCACATACCAGGCCGTACCCGAAGTTACATTGCTGAGCTTGAGTACCTCGGTCACGACTCATGGCCATCCAACCGGAGTCAGTGATAATCCACCCTTTATCGGGCTGGTGGCCGATCACAGTAGTGAGAACAGACAAAGCCAAGTCATCCAGAGCACACACACCTACGTTGTGCATCACCAGGTCAAAGAAAACGTACACCCCGGCGCGCAGTTCGGTAACGCCTTCCAGGTGAACAGCAGAGAGCGCTGTCGGGGTCGACCCCACACTGACTTCGGGGCAAGGAATGCCAGCAGCCCGAATAGCCTCGGCTGCCTTGACGCACTCGGAGCGTTCGAGCTCAGCGATTTCCTGAAGAGCTTCCAATGTGTTGAGCTTGTAGCTTTCGCCAGCATGAGTCATCACGCCTTTGAGTACAGCGCCCCCCTCATGGATCACCTTCGCAATGTCAACCAGCAGTGGATCATCACTGCGGACTCCAGAGCGGTGATGATCGCTATCAATCTCGATGAACACTTCGAAACGTTCATCGTGGGCACGTCCAAACTCAACTATGGCCCGAGCGCCGGCAACGCTGTCAGTCACGATGATCAAAGCACACCCCGCTCGGCGCAGATCCAACGCGTGAGCAAGCTTGTTAGGCGCCATGGCGACAGCATACAGAATGTCGGTGACCCCTTGAGCGAAGAAAGCTTGGGCTTCCTTGAGGGTAGAGACGGTAACGCCCTGAGCTCCTGCCTGGATCTGCGCCTCCACCACTTGAGCACATTTAGTGGTTTTCACGTGAGGTCGCAACCTGACACCAAGGCTGTCAGCCCGGTGCTGCATGCGTTGAATGTTTCTGTTCATGCGAGCGACGTCGACGACTGCTACCGGTGTGTCCAAGGTGTGAATAGAGGTGGTCATGGCGAATCTCTGATGTGGTTTTGTCGTTGCAACTCTAGCCGTATGGATATATTTTTGGTTAACGGTAGATTAATCAAAGGTTAAGCAATTCTTAATGATAACGTTCGCCGACCTTGAGCTCGTCACCGCAATTTCTGCCTCTGGCTCACTGAGTGAAGCGGCTCGAAAATTGCGGGTCACAACTGCAGCCCTCTCGATGCGGCTGCGTAAGCTGGAGGTCGCGTTGGGCCTCAAACTCGCCAGCAGAGACTCCAGACGATTGTCCCTAACGGAAGATGGCGAGCGCCTAGCGGAAGAAGGCAAACGCCTGCTGCAATCATTGGAAGAGCTTTCTGAATCCATGATCGGGGATGACCAGCAACTCCAGGGCGTCTTGCGCCTTGCAGCGCCATTCGGATTTGGCCGCTTGCGTCTTGCGCCAATGCTTGCTCGTTTTGCCAAGCTTCATCCCAAGCTCAAGATCGAACTCGACTTGAAAGAGACACCCTGGCCTGACCGCAACAACTGCGACGCAGTAATCCACATAGGCTCCATATCGGACAGTTCATGGACTGCGCAGGTGCTCGCATCCAACGAGCGATGGTTATGTGCCAGCCCCACGTACCTGCAGAAGCATGGTATGCCCGACACGCCAAACGACATCGCATCCCACCGGTGTATTTGCATTCGCGAAAATGATGAGCACGTAACGTTCTGGCATCTCCACAGGAAAGCACAAACCCAGTCAATTCGTGTCCTCCCGGCCATGACTACCAACGACGGTGGTGTCGCTCGTAGATGGGCAGAGAGCGATCTGGGCCTAGTCTTACGATCTCAATGGGATGTAGCTGAATCTGTGGCAAATGGAACGCTGATGCGTGTTCTGCCTGACTGGCAGTTCGACACGGCGCCGATCCTTCTTCTCATCCCGACTCAAAAAAATCGGTCGAGAAAGGTACAGATGCTTAGCAGTTTTCTAAGTGCGTCCTTCAAATCCCCAATCCCGGACTCGATCTGAATCGGGCCGCCTCCGAGCGATTGACACTATTCATACAGGCTGGATATCTTCAAAAAATGAAGAAAACTACCCCCGAACAACAAGCTCTCATTTCCCAAATGGAGCAGATCGCTGAAGGTTTGAGTCAGACCTTTAGCCCTTTTTGCGAAGTCGTTTTGCATGATCTTCGTGATCCTGAACACGCGATCCTGGCCATTCACAATAACTTGTCGGGTCGTGAGGTAGGCCACCCCGCCACAGAGCTAGGACTTGCGAGGATTGCCGACCCGGCTTACCCGCAGGTCATCGCCAACTATCCAAACCAATTCAAAGATGGCCGCCAGGTGAAAAGCACCTCCATCGGCATCAAGGACTCGACCGGTCGTTACGTTGCGGCACTGTGCATGAATATCGACCTCACGCTGTTCCGAGGCCTACAGGGGATGATCGAGCAGTTCGGCTCGTTCAGTGGAGACCGCCCACACGAGTCCTTGGAAAGCAGTGGTGCAGAGACAATCCGGGCCAAGATTGACCAATTTGCCGCTCGCTTAGCCACCACTCCCCGCGCGTTGAAAGCAGCCGACCGAAGAGTTCTGCTTCAAGAGCTGAAAGAGGCCGGCTTGCTTGAGATTAGAAAAGCGATGGAAACCGTAGCCTCTCATCTCGGCGTATCTCGAGCGACAGTGTACAGCGACTCCAGATAAGGGCCGCTTGTCTGTCCGCTGTCAGACTGGACACCCCTTGGCCCTGAGCAGAGCGTTGAAGCGATCAGGGTCAAGCGAACCATCCTCAATACCCTTCATGATCATCGCTTCACGATCCAGCAATTGGCGGCACCGCTCAAACACAACAGGCAGTTGTTCCTGGGCGATTGCAACCACGCCATCTGAATCACCAACGACCAAGTCGCCTGGATTGACTACTAGCCCAGCACAGGAGACTGGAACATTGATCTCACCGGTACCATCAGTACTCGGGCCGCGATGCACACAACCTAGGGCAAAGATCGGCATTTTCCCATCCAGCCAATCGTCACGATCTCGCAATACACCGTTGACCACGATACCCGCGATACCCGCCTTCAACGCCATCGCTCGCATGATGCCACCGATGATGGCTCGGGTCTGATCGCCACTGCCATCGACCACCAGGACGTCACCCGGACGAGCCATTTGAATCGCTTTCAGCGTCATCAGGTTATCGCCAGGTCGAACCCGAACAGTGATCGCAGAACCGCACATGTGACCCCGCCCATGATATGGACGAAGCCCTAAACCGCCGACATTACGTCCCAGGCAGTCACTGATGATTGCGCTTGGGATCCGGCTGAACTCATTCAGCCATTTCTCGCTCACGCCAGCTGGGGATTCATTGATGTGAAAGCCAGTAGGCCAAGCTTCGTTAGAAGCGACATTGAGCATCGCCAATCTCCTGAATTATGCAGAAATGGTCGTATGGGTAGCTCTTCAAGCAGCTGTTGCTACACGCGCAACCGCTTCAATCTCGACCAGGTAGCCATGGTGCAATTCGGGCACCGGTACAACTGCGCGGGCCGGACGATGGCTCCCCAGTGTCTCGGAGTAAATCCGGTCGAACGCTGGCCAGTGCTTCACACCAGCGACATAGACCGTCACCTTGACCAGGTCTGCGGTGCTGCACCCCGCCGCGTCCAGAATCGCAATGACGTTGTTCAGAGCCAGCTGGGTCTGCTCAGCAAAGGAGGCATCGATGTTATGAGTCCCATCGGGGCTGACCGGCAGCTGTCCAGAGATGTAAAGAGAGCCTTGGTGAATCACGCCTTGGGAATAGTGGCCGGCAGGAGTAGATGCATCAGCGGTGCTAATTATTTTCATGGGTAACCTAAAAAGTGAGCCGGGCCCCGAGATACTCGAAGCACCGGCTTGACGATGAGACTTAGTGACCGTTCAAGAATGCTTCTTGAACCTTTTGAGGGTCTGTGACGCCGTTCGCAATGAGCAGCTGGGTAAGCACCCTTGCCTTCTGAGGATTCAGATCCATTGAAGCGACAAAGCCGCTTTTGGAATCATCCACTTCAACATTGCGGTTGACGTAACCCTTGCTGACGCGTGTCGAGCGCACCACGACGATGCCCTGAGCCGCCGCTTTTTCCAGAGCAGCCAATGCCGCTTTCGAGGTGTTACCGTCACCCATGCCAGCCAAAACAATTCCCTTGGCCTTATCAGCGATGGCGTGCTCAATCTGCAGCGCGTCCATGTTGCTATGGCTGTAGATGATCTCTACCCGAGGCAGCGGCGCTTCCGGTAGTTTAAGCAGCTGCCCTGGAACAGCAGGCTTTACGAATCTGACATGCCCAAGATCCACATAGCCCTGTGACCCCAGGTTCGGGGACTGCATGGTCTGTACACTCGTACTGTGCGTCTTGGTCACGCCTCGCGCGCTGTCGATCTGGTCGTTCATCACGACCATTACGCCACGGCCCTTGGACTGCTTGTCTACAGCAACCTGCACAGCCTCGTAGATATTGGCAGGGCCATCGGCACCGAGAGCCGTGGCTGGGCGCATCGAGCCTACCAGCACGACAGGTTTGTCAGTCTTCAGTACCAAACTCAGGAAGAACGCTGTCTCCTCCATAGTGTCAGTGCCGTGAGTCACTACAACGGCGTCAGCCTCTCCCTGGTCGAGAGCTTTCTGAATGCGACTGGCAAGTTTTAGCCAGATGTCATCGGACATATCTTGCGATCCGATTGAAGCAACCTGCTCTGCAGACAAGGAAGCCAGATCACCCAGACCCGCAACTGATGAGACTAATTGCTGGGCGCCAATTGCACCTGCGTTGTAGGCACCGCTGCCGCGGTTATCGGCTGAGCCAGCGATCGTGCCACCAGTGGCCAGGAGAAGAACGCGAGGCAACGCTGCCTGTTGATTGGTTGTACTCATGGGTTTCTCTTGAGCGTAAGCGGGAGCTACAACAACGAAACCGGTCAGCAGTGAAACCATTGCTGCGGCGAGCAGCTTCTGGGTAAAAAACTGACGAAAGCTGGAGCTCTGGATAGTGATGGACATGATTTCGCTTCTCTTTTTTTTGTTAGTGAGCGGTAGAGTTAAACGACTTGGGTTGACCCTTCGAGGCGCCCCTCAGCGACATCTTTTTCATCAGCATTGCCGTGCCTGCCGATCACAGCGGTAGCAACACTGCAGCCGAAGACGTTGGTGGCTGTACGCCCCATGTCCAAAATTGGGTCAACGGCCAGAATGAGCAGCAAGCCAGCTTCCGGAAGCCCTATCATCGGCAGCCCTGCGGCCAGCACAACGAGCGAGCCACGTGCGACACCTGCGGTTCCCTTACTGATCACGAGCAGAGTCAGCAGCACCACGACCTGGTGGGCGAACGTCATCTCGATGTTGTAAGCCTGAGCGATGAACATGACGATGAAGGCTTGATACATCATTGAGCCGTCAAGGTTGAACGAGTAGCCCAGAGGCAACACAAAGCTGGTCACACGCTTGTTTGCACCAAATTTTTCCAGCGCCGCGATCGTCTTCGGATAGGCCGCCTCACTGCTGGCAGTCGAGAAAGCGATCAGAAGAGGTTCGCGCATGAGCGACAGCAGCGGCTTCATTCGCTGCCCGAGAGCGAGATAACCAGCCAACGAGATCAACAGCCACAGCAACGCAATACCGAGGAAGAACTGTGCGACCATTTTCCCGAAGGTCATCACCATCTCCAAACCATGCACGGTCACCGTGGAAGCAATTGCAGCGAATACTGCAAACGGTGCTACGTACATGACGTAGTCAGTGACCTTGAACATGACGTTGGCGAGCTCTTCAAGCACGTCGACAATAAGCGACTTGCCTTTGCCTTTGACGAAGGCCAGTGCGCTGCCGAAGAACAACGAGAAGATAACAATCTGCAGCACTTCGTTGCTGCCCATCGCCTCGATAATGCTGCGGGGGAAGACATGGGACAGGAAGACTGGAAGGCTCAGAGAACCTGCGCTCAATCCGGTATTCACTGCTTGGTTAGGGTCGACCGTCAAGTTCAGCCCAGTGCCTGGCTGGAACAGGTTGGCGAGCACCAAACCGATGCCAAGCGACACCAGCGATGCGATTAGAAACCAGGAAATGGCCTTGAAACCTACACGACCAATCGAACCGCTGCCCGACATGCTGGCCACGCCCGTGACGAGCGTTGCGAGGACGAGTGGAGCGATGACCATCTTGATCAGACGAAGGAAGACGTCAGTTATCATGTTTAGGTAGGTGGAGATCTCCTTCGCACCGGCTGCATCCAGCTGGCTGTGCAAGACGCCTCCAAGTGCTACACCGAGCACCATACCGACCACAATCGCTTTTACAATAAAGCGGCTTTTCATATTCACCTCTTATTATCGAGGCCATGTTTATCCATGGCCATTTTTGTTTGGGCAGAATTACTGAAACATCAATATTTCGGCAAAGCTTCGCCATCAGGTGAAGTCACACCCATAGGCGTAGCTTTAACGCAAAGATCTAATTTTTATTGAAGGAATCGACCAAACTTGTCGATATCAATATTGCCGCCGGTAATGATGACCCCGACGCGCTTGCCTTTCAGCTCATCCTTGAACTTACGAACAGCAGCCAAGCCCAAGCACCCTGTTGGCTCAACTACCATTTTCATACGCTGGGCAAAAAACTTCATCGCCTCGACCAGCTCTGCATCGGTCACCGTTTCGATGCGGTTCACGCCGTTCAGGATGATCGGGAAAGTGTAATTACCCAGGTGTTGTGTCTGAGCGCCGTCAGCAATGGTGTCCGGCGTATCGATGTGTACGATCTCGCCAGAGTTGAAAGACCGCTGACCATCATTACCCGCTTCCGGCTCCACACCAATGAGTGTGCAGGCAGGTGAAAGCGCACGGGTAGAAAGCGTGGTACCGGACAGCATCCCGCCGCCACCTAAGCCAGCGAACAGCACATCCAGCTCGCCAACGCTTTCGAAAAGCTCCTTGGCAGCTGTGCCTTGGCCAGCCAGAACATCGGGATGATCATAGGACGGGATCAGGGTCATACCGTGTTTGGCGGCAAGTGACCGGCCAATCGCTTCGCGGTCTTCGGTATAGCGATCGTAAAAAATGACCTCGGCACCGTAGCCCTTGGTCGCCGCCACCTTAGCAGCTGGTGCGTCAATCGGCATGACGATAGTCGCGGGTATCTTCAGGATTGAAGCTGCCAGTGCGATCCCCTGCGCGTGGTTACCGGAAGAGAACGCCACAACGCCAGATTCCCGCTGCTCAGCAGTGAACTTGGCCAACGAATTGTAGGCGCCCCTGAATTTAAAGGAACCCGTTCTCTGGTAGTTTTCACATTTAAAGAAGACCTCCGCACCGACTTCCGCATTGATGGTGCGGGAGGTCAGAACCGGCGTGATATTAGCGGCCCCTTCGAGTCGCTCCGATGCCTCAATGACATCCTGATAGGTTGGCAGGGTGATTTGCATGACTTGAGTCCTCAACTAATTACCAGGGCCAAGAGATATCGTGGCCCACACCATCAATCTTCGCTTGCTCGAACAACAGACGGGCAACGGTCAAGTCTTGAAGTGCCAAGCCCGTCATGTCGAAGACCGTGATGTCGTTAGCGTTGCGTGAAAAATCAGCTTCCCCGGTCAGCAAATCTCCGATTTCGACTACCGGCATGAAAGGAGCCCATTGGGTTTCCCCGATCTGGATAGCCTGATCGCGGTCATCAACAATGATCTTCGATTTCTCCAGCAATCCCGCTGGAGCTTCCCGCTTCCCTTTGGTGTCTGCCCCCACGCAGTTGATATGCGTGCCGGGCTTCACTGCATCGAGGTCAAACAGCACCTGCCCACCAGGAGTCGCAGTGATCACAACATCACTATTCGAAACCGCCTCATTTGCCGAAGCGCTGTGCTGCACCACACAACGATCAGCAAATTGAGCTTCGAACTGGGAATTAGGCTGCCCATCAAATGTCAGATAGGTCACCGACTTGATGCCTGGCATCACGCGCAGCGCATAGTCCACTTGAATGCTGGCTTGAACGCCTGTACCGAAAACGGTCAGCTTGGTGCTGTCCTGCCGGGCCAGGATTTCCAATCCCAGCGCCCCGGCTGCGCCTGTACGCAACGTGGTGATGGTATTGCCATCAATCATGCAGAGAGGCCGACCAGTCACTGGATCGATCAGGAGAATCGTGGCCTGATGAGGCTCACCACCCAAGCTACGGTTGTTGGGCCAGAAGCCAGCCGCCTTGAATCCCAGCACGCCTTGGCTGGAGATTCCGCCAGATTTGATACCAAAAACCCCGCCCGTGCTGAGCGCCTCTCTCACGATGGGGAATACCTGACCTTCACCTGCACTGTGCAGGTAGAAAGCCTCACGTACTGCAAAAAGAATCTGCTCGGGCGAGACCAGCGCGTTTACGCAGTCCCTATCCAAAATTTTGAGCGTTTCGATCTTCGACATTCTGTAGCGCCTAGACAATCACATCACGATTTCAGACACATTATCTAGTTCTGGACTATCTGTAAAGGTGGCTGCAGGAGCCGTTGGTCACCGCCTTTTTCAGGCTTGGGCCAGAAAAACAAGGCGCCTAATGCGAGGCGGGCTGCTGCCTGGGAGATCCGTGCGGACTCTTGAAGATGATGACAACGACTCATTTCGTCTAGAAATTGACAAAAAGTACAGTCAACCTTATGGTCTTTCGCTTTATTGAAACGGCAGCCCGATCCCGGCTCCGGACTTACCCGCCCTACTCGTGAGAATTCAGTAAGCCATGAACGTACTTTTCGATTGCGACGGTACCCTGGTGGACAGCGAGCGACTCGCGTTCGACGCATTTCAACGAGTGGCCCGTGAGGCGCTCGCGATCGAGCTGACGCCGGAAATGTGGATTGAGGATTTTCTCGGGTTTACTCGCGCTCATTGTCTGGAGCGCTTGGCAGTTCATTTCGGCAGCGCGCTGCCAGACAACCTACCCCAGCTGATTGTCTCAACGCTTCGCCCCATGCTCGAGGCTCAGCTGTTGGCTATTCCTGGCGCGGAAGAAACCCTTCGCAAAATTGCCCTTCCGAAATTCATTGTGTCGAACGCGAGCGTCGGCCATATTGAATTCGTCTTGGGGAAAGCTGGATTGACCGAACATTTCTCTTCCTTCCACTCGCCGACCGCCGGCAAGGCTAGGCCAAAGCCAGCACCCGACGTTTACCTCAACGCTGTTGCTGACCTGGGGCTCACTCCCGCTGAATGCATTGCTGTGGAGGATTCCGTGCCTGGTGTCCAGGCTGCAGTTGCTGCCGGTCTTACCGTCATCGCATTTGCCTCCCAGGTTCCCAAGCATCGCCTGCAGACCGAAGGTGCTCATTACGTCGTTGAGAACTTCAGTGAAATTGCGCGCGTGATTGAGCAAATTTGTGACGCACGCACACAGTGCGCAATGCCACCACTCGAAGCGGGTGCTCTCGCGTGAGGCGTAACACGATCAGCAGTTGAAGATCGGCCCCAGCCCGGTGCCGATGCATCTTTTTACTATGTCGACTCATGCCTCACTCGCGGCAGATGACTGCACCTCTTTGCACAAAGCACGAAGCGTCATTTGAGGTTTCTGGACATAGCCAAAACGACTTGCGATGGGCTCAGAATCTAGCCTGAGCCCCTCGGGCAGGTTAGCGTTCGCCAGTCCCGCGGAAGCGCGTACGGTCTTATGGACTAAAGTCAGCTTTCACGCATATGACGCTCTTGGCGCTCCTGCCGCTCTTTTGCCTCGATGCTGAGCGTTGCTGTAGGCCGCAAGAGCAACCGCCGCAAGCCAATGGGCTCGCCGGTCTCCTTGCACCACCCATATTCCCCGCGCGAGATTCGCTCCAAAGCTTCATCAATCTTGTCCAAGAGCTTTTTCTCGCGCTCCAGAAGCCGTAACTGCCACTGCCTCTGCTCTTCAACCGTCCCTAGATCGGAAGGATCGCTGCTGGGCTCAAACTCACGCATCACCTGGAACTCTCCGGAGATGCGCTCCTGAAGCTCCGCCCGCTGAGACAGCAAGAGCTCGCGAAAAAACTCCTGCTGTGCAGCATCCATGTAGGCCTCATCGGGCAGTGATAGCAGTTCTTGTTCGGTCATGTCGGTCGCTTCCACATCAGTAATTAGATTTATCAGGAACGCTGCGCACCGAAGGCGAGTGGTAACCCTTGGCAACCCTCATTAAGCCGCCCTTCGTGCCATGCAATCTGCCCAGATACGATCGTGGTGCTGACACGATGACGCAGTCGATGATTCTGGAACGGCGTCCACTGGCAGTGAGCCAAGATGGGATCAAGGCTGACGGGGCGCGGACTTTCAAGCCGCTCAATCAATGCCAGATCCGCCCAGTAGCCTTCGCGCAGGTACCCACGCTCATGAATGGCGAACAAATCGGCGACCGCATGGCTGGTTTTGCGCACCAGCTGAGTGATCGGCAGAACGCCCTCTTCAACCAGTTCGAAAAGAGCCGGAAACGCATGCTGCACAAGCGGCAGGCCTGAAGGCGCCGATGCATATGGCCGCTGCTTCTCCGCCAAGGTGTGAGGCGCATGATCAGTGCCAATCACATCGATACGGTCACAGAGCAACGTCGATCGGTTGCCCGCTGCGGTTGGCCGGCGCCAATAGAATCATCGCGATACCCATGAGGTAGCCCAGCCCCGATACGATGTGCAGGTATTTCATGCCAACCCAGTCAACGATCAAGGCACAGGCAATAATACCCAGGGTGAAACCCCAGAACACCGATGAGATGGTCAAGCCTATCATCGCGTTGGATAAGTGGTAATCGTCGCCGATCGATTGCAGAACGTCCGCACGGATGGAAAAGATCATCGAGGTCACCAGCAGCGACAGGCAACTGGCGAAGAACAGTTTGTTGGCCTGGATCATGATCATGGCTCCCTTTCACTGGGCATCGATTTCAGCGAACAGGTACACCAGGCAGAAGCCGTCCATGGGCATCACCGGGTTGGACCAGATCATGCGTGTGTGACGGGCTCGCTCGTTGAAGACCCTCACCAACAAGTCCGAAGCACCATCCAGCGCCTTGGGATGATCGTAGAAGTCCTCGGCCACATTGAGCACGCCTTCGAGCCTGTAAATCTGACGGATCCGGCTCAATTCACCCACCGCATCCTTGAGCTGGGCGATCGCGTTCAATGCCGCCAAGTGGCAGGCCGCATAGCCTTGGCCGAGGTCGAGATCGCGCCCCAAGCGGCCACGGTACTGCAATTGCCCATCGATCCAGGGAAACTGTCCGGACGTCATCAGAGTATTGCCGACGATACTCCAGGGTACATAGTTGCCCAGTGCCGGTGCCGGGCTGGGCAAAGTCAGGCCAGCAGCTTGCAGGCGCGATTCAGGTGTGTCGAGCATGATCATGGTGAGGTCCTTGTGCTGTTGTTATTGTCAAGCACGCGCAGGGCGCGCCTGGACGCTATACCGAGGAAAACTCAAGCAGGAGGCAGGTAGGCCGCAGATCCTTGTCGCACCAACGGTGGTCAATCCGGGCTGACGGTGTGAGGCGTTTCTATCTCAAGGTGCGACATGCTCTGGCCAACGATTCGACGACCCGGCACGTAGTCGAAGATCATCTCGATGGTTATGCCGTTAGGGTCCTCGAGAAACAGTTGGTGTTCGCCTATTTGTGGAATGACGCGTTCACGAAACGCAATACCCATGGATTGCAATCGTGACTGGACTTGCTCCAATCCATCGCAACGCAGCGACACATGATCGAGCGAACCCGATCCATATCCGCCTGGCTTGTCGCCGAGGTACATCTGCAGTTCCTTTGGGTCGCCCTGGACACTGGCGATGTGCAACAGCGGCTGGTCGCCGGCATACATCCAATACCCTGGGAAAAGAAACCCCGGTCGTGGACCCGGTGTCAGGCCGATGACGTGCTCGAAGAACGCTGCGGTTTCGACCCAGAGCGGGGTGCGGATGGTGAAATGGTCAAGTTTGTGGACGCCCATGAAGTCCTCCAGATAGGGGGTAATGCCAATAAGCGAGCCGTCGGAAAACGCGGCTCATCGCGCCAGAACATCGAGTTGTAAACCGACAAGGCGCTTATCGAGTCTGGCGTGCCCGGCGCCCGAGATTGATCGACCCTGGTCATGAACACTTCCATGGCCAGGGTGAAAATGAGCCGCCTCGTCGCCCCGGGCACCTTGGTTCAGCCGTTCACGTTATTGATATTCCGGATAGTCGCTGTAACCCACCTCGTCACCGCCGAACAGTCGGCTGCCCTCGAACTCGGCCAGGGGCCAGTCATGCTGCAGCCGCGCGGGAAAGTCCGGGTTGGCGACGAAGGGACGGCCGAAGGCAACCAGGTCCACCAGGCCGGCGTCGAGCAGCGCCTGGCCGCGCGCCAAGGTATAGCGCCCGGCCACGATGATCGCGCCGCTGAACTCACGGCGCAGTTGATACCGGAAGGGTTCGGGAATGTGCGGTGCATCGTCCCAATCCGCCTCGGCCAGGTGCAGATAGGCAACACCCAGGGCGTCGAGCGACTGGGCGGCCTGGAGGATGGTCGGGATCACGTCCGGGCAGTTCATGCCACGGGCGGTGATATAGGGGGCCAGGCGTACACCAGTGCGTTGCGCGCCGATCTCCCCTGCGACCGCGCGCGTGACGTCAATCAGGAATCGGATACGGTTTTCGCGGCTGCCGCCGTACTCGTCATCGCGCAGGTTCGAGGTGGTGCGCAGGAACTGGTCGATCAGGTAGCCGTTGCCTGCGTGGATCTCGACCCCATCGAACCCCGCTTCGCGCGCATACCGGGCGGCCAGGCGGTAATCCTCAATCACCGCCAGGATATCCTCCTTGCTCAGGACGCGTGGCTCGCTGACATCGACCATCCGCCCTACCCCATCTTCACCGACCACCCATACCTGCGCGTCGGCACGCAGCGCCGAAGGCGCCACCGGCTGGCGATCGGCGTGGAAGCTGGCGTGGGACATCCGGCCTACATGCCACAACTGCAGGAACATACGCCCACCCTTGGCATGCACGGCGTCGGTAACCTGCCGCCAGCCTGCTACTTGCTCGGCGCTGTAGATGCCCGGTGTGAAGCTATAGCCCTTGCCCTGAGGGCTGATCTGCGTCGCCTCGCTGATTATGAGCCCGGCGCTGGCGCGTTGGGCGTAATAATGCGCCATCATCGCATTGGCCACGTCTCCGGGCTGTGTGCTGCGTGAGCGGGTCATTGGTGCCATGACGATGCGGTTGGGCAGCGTGAGGGGGCCGAGTTCGTATGGAGTGAAGAGTTTCAGCGGGCTGGACATGGGTGGCTCCTGGTTAGACGGGGGCTTGACTGTTGTGCTGGTAGTCATGGGTAAAATCGATCGGGTCTTCACCGAGAGGGCAATCGAGTTCGAGGATGAACTCATCGGTCAGGCTGATGAATATCTGGCAGGTCCGCTGCTCGGGCATGATGGCGACCTGGTGAGGCAGCTCGCTGGCCTTGACCTGCTTCATCACCACCGCTGCCGGTTGACACGTGCTCAAGGCCAGGTGACTGAAGCGGGTCGCCTCGAGCCCGTCGCATTGCAGCAGGTGCACCAGGGCATGGTCGTCCTGATACAGCCATTGGCCTGGAAACGGGAACGGTGGCCGCGGGCCGGATTGCACCCCAAGCAAGGTCTGCAGCGACGCGGGCAAGTGGTCATCGGCGCCGATGTTGAAGGCTATGTGGTCGAATTTGAAATCGAGAGACATGGGCGATACCTAGTCGTGCTCTATCGGTGCCTACATGATCATTTATTGGAAATGTGCGATAAATACCGCCGTTGGCACATGACTTATAAGGAAAACTTACAAATGCAGGGTCTGGCTGAGTTGAAAGTGCTGGTTAAAGCCGCCGAAGTTGGCAGCCTCTCGGCCGCAGCGCGTGAACTGGATATCAGCCCCGCGGCAGCCAGCCTCGCGCTCAAGCGCCTGGAGTCGCGCCTTGGGGTTCGCCTGCTCGCCCGCTCGACGCGACAGCAACGCCTGACGCCGGAGGGTGAGCGCTATCTGGAGGCGGCGAGGAATGCCCTGGCCGTATTGGACGAAGGTGAACGGGCGGTTCGCGGGACCGGGCATGGACTGGCCGGCGTATTGCAGCTGGCGGCACCTTCGGACTTTGGCCGTAGTGTGCTGCTGGGTTGGCTGGATGAATTGCGTGCCTCGCACCCACACCTGCAATTGCATCTGTTGCTCAACGACCGCCCCAACAACCTGTTCGGCGAGCCGGTGGATGTCGCACTGCGCTTCGGCGTACCGGTCGATTCCACCCTGGTGGCTCTGCCGGTGCTGGAGGCGCATTATCGGGTCGCCTGCGCCAGCCCCGCCTACCTTGCCCGCCAGGGTGAACCAACCTCGCCCCAGGCACTGGCCGAGCACTCTGCAATTGTCTACCAGCGCCAGGGGCGTCCCTACGATAACTGGCGTTTCAGGCGTGGTGACGAGGTCTGCGAGGTCAAGGTCCGCGGTGACTATCGCAGCGACGACGGCGAAGTTGCCAGGCGCTGGGCGCTCGCCGGGCACGGGGTCGTGTACAAGGCATGGCTCGATGTCGCTACGGATGTGCGCGCCGGCCGGTTACGTGCCTTGTTCGCCGACTGGCAGGGAGAGCCTGCGCCGGTCTACCTGATGTGCCCGCACAGGGTTCAGGTCAGTGAGCGGGTCAGGGTCCTCCAGGTCTTTCTACGCGAACGCTGCGCGTCGTTGGCCGGTACGCAGGACATCCGCGTCATCTGAATGGTTGGCTGCATGTCGATCAAGTCTGAACAGGTGTCGTCACGATGCCCCACTAAGCCATACACCCTGCTGGCATTCGATGACGATCCGCAATCGCTGGTAATTCTGCCGAAGATCCTCACGGCCGAGTACGAGGTCCTTCTGGCCAAGAGCGTGGCCGATGTAACGGAGGTCGCTCAGCTGTTGCATGATGCGCAACGAATGCCGCGCGACTCATGAGATGGAAAATCTACGCTTTGCTTCTTCGCACGGGCTGCGCCACACCCAGCCACCTTTGATGCCATGCTTGCGGTGCTTGTCCTTGATCTGCCGTTCAGCTGTCCGAATTATTCAATGAGCGTTAGCCGACGCTCGGGTTTTCCAAAGCGAAAGCAACACGCCACCAATCAGCAGGCCGATTGTAACGCTCAACGATATTTCGGCTGGCACTTTACCCACAACGTCATGAAGGAAGATTTTTGCGCCAATAAAGACAAGCACCAGAGCCAGCGCATACTTAAGGTAAACAAAGCGACTGATCATGGCAGCCAGTGCAAAATAGAGCGCTCGCAAGCCGAGAATAGCAAAGATGTTCGACGTATAAACGATGAACGGATCCTGTGTAATGGCAAAAATCGCAGGCACGCTATCAACAGCAAACACCAAATCTGCACACTCAATCAAAATAAGTGCAAGGAAGAGCGGTGTCACCCATAGAATTCTTTTCCCTGACGCGTCAGGTACGCGAACCATAAAACGTTGACCGTGCAATTCTTTGGTGATGCGTAGGTGGGTGCGCAGGTAGTTGACGAAACGGTTGTTTTCCAAGTCAGGCGCATGATCGACACGAGCGAAGAGCATTTTTACCCCGGTGAACACCAGGAAAGCGCCGAAACAGTAAAGTATCCAACTGAACTGGGCGATGAGCGCAGCCCCAAGGCCGATCATGATAGCCCTCAAGACGATGACCCCCATGATCCCCCAAAACAACACTCGGTGCTGGAACTCCCGAGGAATGGCCAGGAAACTGAATATCAGGGCAATCACGAAAACGTTATCCATTGACAGGGATTTTTCAATCAAGAAACCCGTCACATAGTCCATGCTGGCATCGCTGCCTTTCTGGAAGTACACCCAGACCGCGAACAGGAGGCCCATACTGATGTAGCCCGCAGACAGCAACAAGCTCTCTTTGACTCCAATCTCCCGATTCCCGCGATGCAGCACACCTAAGTCAAGCGCCAATAGTGTTAGCACAACAGCGAAAAAGGAAAGCCAAAGCCAGAGGTCAGTACCAAGAACGTCTTGGTAGAGATACGCACTAAGGGCAGACATGAGCCCCTCCTTTATAGTCGTAGTTGAACAACTATGACTCCGACATGGCGGTATAACCGTCAGAGGGGCCCGGCGTCACGAAGAAAGAATTTATCGGGCGCGAGTAGGCTGCAAGTAGAAAACATTTACAAATTTTGTCCATGACAAGCTAAAACGCTTGCATTGGAAAACTGACTTCGCACACCTGATTGCACCAGCCTCATGGGTGCCCCGCACGTTATCAACGCCTTCATTGGAGCAATGCGCCGCTCGCTCGCGTCGACCTGATGCAGCGCCTTCCGTCGCTCAGAAGGCACCCTCCCACGCACGCCAGGCCGAACATAGGGTGAACAATCCATGGGTACGGGTGATGGCGGTACTGACGACAATGGGACGGACAATACCGGAGGTGACGGTACCGACAGCGGCTCGGGAACCGGCAGTCATGGCTCTGGTAGTAGCGGCACAGACGCGGGTGGTGGCAGTGGCTCAGCCGGAAACGGATCACCCTTCCATCACCGGGTGCGTCAGTTCTGCCCTGGTCTTCAACCGTTCATGCCACCCACGCAGGAGGAAATACCATGCCACGCGGGGACAAAGACAAGTACACGGACAAGCAGAAACGCAAGGCCGAACACATCGAGCAATCTTACGAGGACAAGGGCGTGGGCAAGGATGAAGCCGAAGCACGCGCCTGGGCCACCGTCAACAAACAATCCGGTGGTGGTGAAAAACACGCAGGCTCGGGAAGCAGGACACCGTCGCACGTGAAGAAGACCGCACGCTCGGATTCGGCCAAGCGCGCCGCTGAAACTCGCCAGGGGCATTCGCGGACATCTCACGCGTCGCTGGAATCGCAGAGCAAAGAGAGCCTCATGAAAGAGGCACGCAGCAAAGACATCAAGGGCCGCTCGACCATGACCAAGGCCCAGTTGATTGAAGCCCTGCAAAAACACGGGTGACCGGCGGTATCGGCGTCGTCGGGGTGGCAGCCGCGGTGGCCAACGCGGTCTACCATGCCACGGGCAAGCGTGTGAGGGAGTTTCCGGTCACGCTCGACAAGGTGCTGTGACTGGGCGGGGGCAAGCCCCCACCCACATGCCAGGGACGCTGGAGTCGCGAGCGGCAGCACATCTCGGCGTGGCTGATAATAGCTGGGCTAGCGATTGGCCCCCTCAATCGTCGCGCATGTGCCGCTCATTGCGTTCCTGGCGTTCTTTCGCCTCCACGCACAGGGTGGCGGTTGGCCTGAGCAGCAACCGCTTGAGACCAATCGGTTCGCCAGTTTCCTTGCACCAGCCATACTCGCCACGGGCAACGCGTTCCAGGGCCTCGTCGATTTTGTCCAGCAGTTTTTTCTCCCGCTCCAGCAGCCTCAATTGCCATTGACGATGCTCCTCCGCCGTGCCGATATCGGAGGGATCACTGGTGGGCTCGAAGTCGCGGATCGCTTCGAATTCTTCAGCGATGCGTTGCTGAAGCTCATTGCGCTGGGCAAGCAGCAGCTCACGGAAGAACCTTTGCTGGGCAGCGTCCATGTAGGCGTCTTCCGGTTGGGATAGTAGCTCTTGTTCGGTCATTGCAGGTGCGCTCAGGTCAATGAGAAGAAATGGCGGTCAACCGCGTCGTGCGTTGAACGCCAGCGGCAAGCCTTGGCAGCCCTCGACCAGCCGGCCTTCATGCCAGGCCAGTTGCCCGGAGACCAGTGTCGTGGCCACTCGGTGATGAAAACGATGGTGCACGAACGGCGTCCACTGACAGTGCGCCAGAACCGGATCGAGGCTGACAGCGCGGGGCTCGGGCAGACGCTCGATCAGCGTCATGTCCGCCCAGTAGCCCTCTCGCAGGTAACCACGTTCCGAAATGGCGAACAGATCCGCGACGGCGTGGCTGGTCTTGCGCACCAGTTGGGCAACTGTCAGCACGCCCTCCTCCACCAGCTCGAAGAGCGCCGGAAGTGCATGCTGTACCAACGGCAAACCTGATGGCGCCGAGGCATAAGGGCGTTGTTTTTCCGCCAAGGTGTGGGGTGCGTGATCGGTACCGATGACGTCGATGCGGTCGCACAGCAGAGCCTGACGCAGCGCGTCCCGGTCTTCCCGGGTTTTGATGGCAGGGTTGCATTTGATCAGGTGGCCCAAGCTGGCATAGTCACGGTCATCGAACAGCAGATGGTGCGCGCACACTTCAGCGGTGATCTGCTTGCCCTGCACCGGCCCAGGCTGGAACAACTTCAGCTCTTGGGCGGTGGTCAGGTGCAGCACATGCAACCGTGTGCCGAACTGCTTGGCAAGCTTCACCGCCAGACTCGAAGAGCGCAGGCAGGCATCGGCATCCCGAATGATCGGGTGCATGGCCGGTGGAATGAAATCGCCGTAGCGCTCACGTATGCGCGCTTCGTTGGCCAGGATCGACGGGGAATGCTCGCAGTGCGCCAGGAGGATGGTTGGCACGCTGGCGAACAGCCGTTCCAGCACCCTGGGGTCGTCCACCAGCATGTCGCCGGTGGAGGCGCCCATGAACACCTTCACTCCCGCCACCTCACGTGGGTCGAGGGCCGCCACGGTATCGAGGTTGTCCTTGCTCACGCCAAAATGAAAACCGTAGTTGGCAACCGAGGTGGCGGCGGCGCGGGCTTTCTTGTCGTGCAGGGCGGCAAGATCCAGCGTGGCCGGGTTGGTGTTGGGCATGTCCATGAAGCTGGTGATACCGCCCGCCACTGCTGCGCGCGACTCACTGGCCATGGTGCCCTTGTGCGCAGCGCCAGGCTCACGAAAATGCACCTGGTCGTCGATCATGCCGGGGAGCAACCATTGGCCACGGGCGTCGATTTCGATCGGCGCATTGACGCCCGTGATGCTGCGGGCGATTTTTTCGATACGGCCATGGGCGACCAGGACATCGGCCTCCTGTAGGGCACCTTCGTTGACCAGGCGGGCATTGCGAATGATGGTCCGGCTCATGCGCCCACCTCGGCCGGGTTACCCGTCACCACTACCTGATCACCCTGGATCGCGTTGTAGAAACAGCTGCGACGCCCCGTGTGACAGGCGGCCCCCTGCTGATCTACCAACACCAACAGCGCGTCGCCATCGCAGTCCAGCCGCACGTCATGGACATGCTGAACATGCCCCGAGGTTTCGCCTTTGCGCCACAAGCGCGCACGGCTACGCGACCAGTAGCAGGCCCGCCGGGTCTCGAGGGTTTCCAGCAACGCCTCTTCATTCATCCAGGCCAGCATCAGCACCTCGCCGCTGTCATGCTGCTGAGTGATGGCGGGGATCAGCCCCTGGGGGCTCCAGGGTATGTGGCGAAGCACATCGGTCAAGGCAAAGCGGCTATCCGCTGCTGCCTGCTCAAGGGTAAGGAACATGATTTGCGACCTGCCGTAAATGTTATGTTATAACACTGTTAACTTAGCAGATTACGCCCCTACTGTTCATCTTTTCGACTCGCGCAGGTACAACGCCATGACTGAAACACGCCCCGCCCCTTCCACCGAAACCTACGCCGACACCGAACTGGCATGCCTGGCAGGTGCCAAAGCAGCGCTCTACCGTTGGGCCGCGACCGTGGCCACACGTGATGTGGATCAGGTGCTGGCGTTGTACGCACCTGATGCGATCCTGGTTCCGACCCTGTCCAACCAAGTGCGTGACTGCGACGACAGCCGTCGCAACTATTTCGAGAATTTCCTCGCTAACGACGGGCTGGTCTGTGACATCCAGTTGTTCAAGAAGCGCGTCAGCCGCAAGCTGGGCACCGTGGTCGTCGGAGGCCAGTACACCTTCGTCTTTCGTGAGGACGGCGAGCAGCGGGTAGTGCCAGCGCGCTTCCTGTTCACCTTCGAGCGGATCGACCAGCAGTGGTTGATCACTGGCCACCACTCCTCCATCGAGGCATGAGAGGCATGGCCCACTTCGTGAGCTCAAGGGGCGCGTTCCCGGCCACGCGTTTGCGCCGTAATCGCGCTGACGAATGGACGCGTCGTCTGGTAGCTGAAAACAGCCTGTCTTGCGATGACCTGATCTGGCCGGTCTTTCTCAAGGAAGGCTCAGGTACACACGAGGCGATCACTGCCATGCCGGGCCAGGTACGGGTGAGCCTGAGCGAATTGCCGGATCACGTAGGTCGGGCGGTCGAGCTGGGCATTCCGGCCATTGCCCTGTTTCCCGCTACCCCGGCGCAGCGCAAGGACAGTGAGGGCAGCCATGCCCTCGACGCGGAAAACCTGATCTGCCGCGCCGCCAGGTTGCTCAAGGCCACGTTCCCCAACCTTGGCTTGATCGGCGACGTCGCACTGGACCCCTACACCGACCATGGCCACGACGGCGTGCTGCGCCAAGGCCGCGTGGCCAACGACGAAACCTTGCAAGTGCTGGCGGCCCAAGCCGTGGTCCAGGCCCAGGCCGGCATCGACACCTTGGCACCTTCGGACATGATGGACGGGCGCATCGGCGCGCTCAGGTCCGCGCTGGACCTGGCCGGGTTCAGCGATGTGCGTCTGATGTCCTACGCCGCCAAGTACGCGTCCGGCTTCTACGGCCCGTTCCGCGACGCGCTGGGCTCGGCGGCCGCGCTCAAAGGCGACAAGCGCACGTACCAGATGGACCCGGCCAACAGCGACGAAGCCCTGCGCGAAGTAGCGCTGGACCTGCAAGAAGGCGCCGACATGGTGATGGTCAAACCCGGCATGCCCTACCTGGACATCATTCAAAGGGTCAAGGCAACCTTTGCCGTGCCGACATTCGCCTACCAGGTCAGCGGTGAATACTCGATGCTCAAGGCAGCGATCAATCAGGGCTGGCTGGATCCGGACACGGTCATCCTGGAGGCATTGATGGCGTTCAAACGTGCGGGGTGCAACGGCATCCTGACTTACTTCGCTCTGGAGGCCGCCACGCGGCTGAAACGGGGTTGAGTGGCCTTGGCGGACGCATTCACGCCGATGGTGTGAATGCGTCCGCCCGTTCAGATTTTCATGTCAAAGGGGTGGGAGCCGGGCGCTCGGGTGCTGGTTTTGCAATCACGCGCCCGTCGCGGTCAAGGATCACCCCAGGCAAATCGTGGCTTAGGGTCTCGCGCTCCCGATAATGAATGACCGAGCGAATCGCTTCGCCGCGCTTGAGTAGATCGAACGCATGATTCAACGATTCGTGATCCATGTTATGAGTGATGTAGGGGTCGACATTGATTTCCCCACGCAACCACTCGTCCACCATCCCCGGCAACTCGGAACGCCCCAGCACCCCGCCGAACGCGCTGCCTTTCCAGACGCGACCGGTAACCAGCTGGAAAGGCCGCGTGGCGATCTCCTCCCCGCCCCCTGCCACGCCGATGATGATGCTTTCGCCCCACCCTTTGTGACAGCACTCAAGGGCTGCACGCATCAATTCCACATTACCGACGCATTCGAACGAGAAATCCACACCGCCGTTGGTCATATCGATGATCACGTTCTGCAGCGGCTCGCGAAAATCCCTTGGGTTGACGCACTCGGTCGCCCCCAGGGAAAGGGCCAACGGAAACTTATTCGGGTTGACGTCGATCCCGATGATCCGCCCCGCCCCCTGTAATACCGCGCCCTGAATGACCGCCATGCCGACGGCGCCCAGGCCGAATACCGCGACCGTGTCACCGGGCCGCACCTTGGCGGTATTGCGCACCGCACCGATCCCGGTAGGAATCGCACAGCCCATGATCGAGGCCTTGGCCAGTGGTGCCGCAGGGTCGATCTTGGCCACGGCGATTTCCGGCAGGACCGTGTATTCGCTGAATGTGGAAGTGCCCATGTAATGAAAGATCGTGCGGCCCTTGTAGGAGAAACGGCTGGTGCCATCGGGCATCAGCCCTTCCCCCTGGGTTTTGCGGATGGTCTGGCAAAGGTTGGTCTTGCCGGACTTGATGAATGGGCAGTTCGGATCCTCCGGCGTATACAGCGGGATCACGTGATCGCCTGGCTTGACAGTGGTGACACCCCGCCCCACGTCCTCGACGATTCCGACGCCTTCATGCCCCAGAATGCACGGGAACTTCCCTTCCGGGTCCCGACCGGACAGGGTGAATACATCGGTGTGGCAAAGGCTCGTGGTGACGATGCGAACCAGCACCTCGCCCTCTTTCGGCCCCTGCAAGTCGATCTCTTCGAACTCAAGAGGTTGATTGGGCCCCCAGGCGATAGCTGCGCGTGTTTTCATGTGTCTCTCAATGTAATGTTATAACGCTCAAAAACATTAACCTGCGCGATTCCGTGCGCCAGACCACGCGGCCGAAAGTGGCCTGATCCGTACGAAATCTGTCCGCAAGCGCCCAAGGAGTTCGATTGCGAATGTTTGACGAAGCCACTTCTGAACGCAGGGTGCACATAGTCATCTACCCCGGTTTCAAATCAATCGAGGCGGTAGGTGCACTCACCGTTTTCGACTACGCCAACAAACGTCAGGCGGCCGAAGGGTTGCCTCCGACCTACAGCCTGCATCTGGTGGCACCACAACCCGGCTTGGTAGGTTCGGACACCTTGATCTCCCTGGAAGCCGAAGATCTTCGTACGAGTCCACGCCCTCATACCGCGTTGATTGTCGGCGCGCGTGACATTGGCACGGCGATTGCCGAGCAGCGGCTGATCGTCGACTGGTGCAGGCAGGCCGCATCTCGCATCAATCGGCTGGTAGGTGTTTGCTCGGGGGCATTTTTTCTTGCCCAAGCAGGGGTCGTAGACGGCCTGGATGTCACCACCCACTGGAGCGTCGCCAGTAAGCTGGCCAATGATTACCCCGCGGTCAATGTCAATTCCGATGCCATCTTCATCGAGCAAGGGCGAATATGGACGTGTGCTGGCGTTTCAGCTGCCATCGACCTGAGCCTGGCCTTGGTAGAACAGGACCTCGGCCAGGAAGTGGCCCTGCAAATTGCCCGCGAGCTGGTGGTATTCCTGAAGCGCCCGGGTGGCCAGTCGCAGTTCAGCCAGCACCTGGACAGCCAGATGACCCCGCACTCCGCGATCAGGCGCCTACGCTTATGGATCCTGCAAAATCTTGATCGCCCGCTGAGCCTGGAGGTACTCGCCGAACGCGCGAACATGAGCAGTCGAAACTTGCGCCGATTGTTCCACAAGGAATCGGGCTGCTCTCCCTTGGCATTCATCGAGCGCGCGCGGATGGAGAAGGCAAGGCGGTTACTGGTGGACGAGGACACTGCACTCAAGCGCATTGCCGACCAATGCGGTTTCGGCTCGGAAGAGCAGATGCGCCGGGTGTTCCAGCGCAACCTCAAGCTCACCCCACGGCGCTACCGGGAGCGATCCCGCGCACAATGATGCCTGTGCCATTGCAGGAACGCAGCGTGGATCACGCCTGCCTCCTGGCCGCGATCAGGCTGCCAGCCGGTGGTTTCTGGCGGAAGTAGCTGTCCAGCCCGGCGAATATCGCCTCCGCGACCTTGCGCTGATGACGGGCATCATGCGACCGCCGGCAATCTCCGGCATTGGAAATGAAACCGGTCTCGACCAGGATCGAGGGTACTGCCGCTGACTTGAGCACGGCGAAACCTGCCTGTTCCACCCGCGCTTGATGCAGGCCCGACACCTGCCCAAGCTGCGAGAGCACCTGATGCCCGAGATCCAGGCTGGTGGCGATCGTCGAGTTCATCGACATGTCCAGCAGCACGCCGGCGACCATGGGGTCGCGCACGCGCAGCTTGATCGGCAATCCCCCGGCGACCCTGTCGGCATCGTTTTCCCGCTGCGCCATCCAGCGCGCCATCGACGACGTCGCGCCCCCTTGCGACAAGGCGAACACCGATGCCCCAGACGCCGTGAGTCGCGGTGCAGCATCGGCATGCACCGAAACGAACAAGTCCGCGTTCAGCCGCTGAGCGAGTTCGGCGCGCTTGCGCAGCGGAATGAAGACATCGTCACTGCGTACCAAGCGTGCCTTGTAGCCTTTCTGTGCATCGATGCGCTTGGCCAGCAACTTGGCGATCTGTAACGCAACGCGCTTTTCCTGCTCGCCCTTGGCCCCTACTGCACCGGGATCTTTGCCACCATGCCCGGCATCTACCACGATCAACAGGTCGCGCTGTCGCGCCAAGGGCTTGGCAGCTACCGGCGCAACGCCCACCGGCGGCCCAGTGAGTACCCACTCCAGGCCATGCCTCCCGGTGCTGAGCGAGCGGACTTCGCCGCGCACTGCCGAGTCGGCCAGGTCCAGCACGATACGCAAGTCACCGGACGCGGTGATGCCACTGCGCACGGCTGTGACGGCAGTGCCGTCCAGGGCGAGATCGTTCAGTGACGCCTGCAGGCTGGCCTGAGGAAGATCAAGAACCAACCGCGGTGGCGCCGCGAGGCTGAAATGCTTCGCCGCCACCGGCCCGGTCAGCTCCAGCGACACCTTGGTGACGCTGCCCGACCGGCTCACCCAAACCCGTTTAACCGCCTGCCCGGCTTGCGCCGCAAGAGGCAGCGGCAATGCCAGGCATGCAAGCAGTAATTTCAGCACTCGGCGACGATCCATATGCACTCCCATTGACCTGCGAACCAGCGAAGCCTCGGGCAATTTCGCTAGCCATTTTATTATTGTTACTTTATAACATCCCGCATCCAGAACAAAATGAAGACTGCCCGCCAACGGAAGGAGACCTGCATGCAACTGACCAGCAATCAGCAACGTGTCCTGACGGCGCTTCAGCAAGCCGACAAGCCGCTCAGTGCCTACGCCATTCTGGACAGCCTGCGCAATGAAGGTGTCAGGGCGCCGACGCAGATCTACCGCGCGCTGGGCCACCTGGCCGAACAAGGGTTGATTCATCGGCTGGAGTCTTTGAACGCTTATGTCAGCTGCACCTGCCCAAGCCAGTGCGAAGCAGGTTTCAGAGCGTTCGCTATCTGCGACAGCTGCGGCCATGTCGATGAGTTCAACGTACCGCACCTGAACCAGGCCCTGGGGCACTGGATGAAACAGAACGTGTTTTCGCTGTGCAGCTCGGTCATCGAGCTGCACGGTAAATGCGCCGCCTGTACTCGCCGTGATGCAGGCGAGGACTGAGCAGAGCCGCACGCATGCGCACCACCCTTTATCATGAGGCCTCCCGATGAGCACCCCTGTCCCCCATACCAACGAAGCCGCGCGGCTGCCCGTCACTGTACTTTCCGGCTTCCTCGGAGCTGGCAAGACTACCCTGCTCAACCATATTCTGAACAACCGCGAAGGCCGGCGAGTCGCGGTGATCGTCAACGATATGAGCGATGTGAACATCGATGCCGCACTGATATGCGAGGGTGGCGCCGAGCTGTCACGCACCGACGAAAAGCTGGTGGAGATGAGCAATGGCTGCATTTGCTGCACCTTGCGCGAAGACCTCCTGCTCGGCTACAGGAAATGCGCGGCACCCACACACCCGAAACGGAAGATACGGCATCGCCAGCTTCGTCTACCGCGCACGCCGACCTTTCCAGCCTGACCGCTTCTATGCGCTAGTCGAAAGCGAATGGCCTGGGGTGGTGCGCTCCAAAGGTTACTACTGATTCATACGCCTTGCTGCCACGTGCAAGGCTCCCACCACTGGATATACATGATGAGCTCAGCATTACCCGACGTTTCCGTCACCGACCTGGCCCCCAGCCTCAGCCCGCTGCAATGGGTCGGCATGCAGGGTATCGACCTGCCGGTAAGGATCCAAGAACCGACCTACCAGCGTGAACTGCACGCGCGGGCGGATGTCCAGGTCGACCTGCCGGCACCGCATGTCAAAGGCATTCACATGTCCAGGCTGTATCGCCTGCTGGACGCCTGGGGGCAGGCTGCGGCGGTGTCGCCGGCAAGCCTCTTTGCGCTGTTGCAGGAGATGATCGACAGCCATCAGGATTGCGATAGCCGCAATGCCAGGCTGCGCCTGGATTTCGACCTGCTGGTTCGCCGCCCTGCACTGGTGACCGAGGGCCTCTCTGGATGGAAGTCGTACCCGGTTCACGTGCTCGCGACGAAGGTCGGCGGGGCGCTGAACCTGAGTATCGAGGTCAGGATAGGCTACTCCTCGACCTGCCCGTGCTCGGCCGCTCTCTCCCGGCAGTTGATTGAGGACGGCTTCCTGCGAACCTTCAAGGACCAGCCACTGCTGGAAGCCAGCGCCGTCGCGCAGTGGCTGCGCAGCAACGCGTCGCTGGCGACGCCGCATAGCCAGCGCAGCGAAGCTCGAGTGCGCGTCACGGTGCCTGCCGATGCTCCGGATCTCGGGTTGCTGGCCTTGATCGACCAAGTCGAAGGCGCTTTGCGCACGCCGGTTCAGACCGCCGTGAAACGGGCTGACGAACAGGCTTTCGCAGCGCTCAACGGGCAGAACCTGATGTTCGTCGAGGACGCTGCGCGGCGCATACAGGTATGCCTTAGCGCTTATCGCGACACCCAGGTGCACGTCCGCCACCTGGAAAGCCTGCATCCGCACGACGCCTCGGCCTGGTCTACCCCGCAGGCCCCTGGCTAAGCCGGTTTGTCGACGGTTTCGACGAAAACGCTCGCAGCAACCGTCGTCGCCTGCGAACGCTCCTCGGCAGCTACCATCGGGGCAGCAGGCATCCGGTATTGGTTCTCCCACTTCGCCACCACCAGAGGCGCCAGTGCGTTGCCCAAGACATTCAGCGCCGTGATCGGCATGTCCATCAAGCGATAGACTCCGGCGATGAACGCAATACCTTCCACAGGCAGGCCGGCACTGGTCAGCGTAGCGGTCAAGATCACGAACATGGCCCCCGGAACGCCGGCTGCGCCCTTGGAGGTCAGCACCATGATGATGATCAGCATCGCCTGGTCAGCCAGGCTCAGGGGAATTTCATAGAGCTGCGCAATGAACAGCGTGCCGATGCCCACGAACAGCGATGCACCATCCAGATTGAAGGAATAACCCGTAGGAATAACCAACGTAGCAATCGAACGCGGCGCACCATAGGCCTCGACCTTTTCAATCAGCTGGGGCATGACAGTCGCCGAGGCGGCAGTACTGAACGCCAGGATCAACTCATCCTTGATCGCCTTGATCAGGTCGAAGATGTTGATCCCTGCAACCTTCGCGATGCCGCCCAGCACGACCACGCCGAACAGAATGACCGCGACGTAGGTGACGGCAATCAGTTTTGCCAGTGGCAGCAACGCAGAAAGCCCGAAGTTGGCGACCGTCACGCCGATCAGGCCAAAGATCCCGATGGGTGAGTAGTGCATCACGATATGCGTCACCTTGAACATCGTCGCGGAAATGGCATTGACTACCGCGATCAATGGCATTTTCTTCTCTTTGTCCAGAGCACTTAGCCCAAAGCCGAACATGACCGAGAAGAACAGGACAGGCAGCAGTTTTCCTTGCGCCATTGCACCGACGATATTGTCCGGGATGATGTTGAGGATGACTTGACCAAACCCTGTGCTCTCCGAGGTAGAGGGAAGCGAGAGCGTTTGGGTATTTGCCAGGGTCGTCAAGTTGGCACCTACGCCTGGCTGCGCGAGATTGCCAACCAACAAGCCGCACACAATTGCGATGCTGGTCACGACGAAGAAGTAGAACAAGGCTTTAACCCCTACCCGCCCTATCGCCTTGCTATCACCATTGCCTGCGATCGCGCCGACCATGCACGCGAACACGAGGGGTATGACAATCATCTTCATCATCTTGATGAAAATATCGCCGGCGGGTTGCAAAAGGCTGCTGATTATCCAGGCTTTGTACTCGGGAAAGAAATTGAGAAGTGCCCCCACTACAACCCCGAGCACAAGCCCTAAAATAATTCTAGTCACCAGACTAGTCTTCGCCATACGTCCTCCAGTTATTATAATTTTGAATGTACATTGGCCGGCAAAAATGCCAAACACATCGTTGTAGCCTGTTATTTTTATTGAGTGGCCACTCACCGATACACGCCTCTTACCTCACGCAGACAAAGCGGGAGGCGCGTCCCGGACGTTTTTGCCAATCAGGTGGCAAATACACCTTCAAAGTCCTTGAACCCTTTGATTTCGATTGGATTGCCACTGGGGTCCAGGAAAAACATCGTTCGCTGCTCCCCAGGTTGGCCAGGGAATCGTACAACCGGCGGTATGTCGAACTGCACACCATGAAACGCCAGGCGGTCCGCCATCGCGAACCAGTCATCCAGATGCAGCACCAAGCCGATATGCGGCATCAACACTTCATGGTCGCCGACTTTACCAGTACGGGTCGTTGGAAAAGGAACACCTTTGTGAAGCGAAATCTGGTGACCGAAGAAATCGTAATCCACATAAGTTTCACTCGCGCGGCCTTCTTTGCAGCCGAGAATGTTACCGTAGAAGTTACGAGATGCTTCGAGATCTGTAACATGGTATGAAACATGAAATAACGATTTCATAACTAACCTCTTGGGTTTCTGATAGAACTTTTGGGGAGGTTAGCGTAGCCTCGCGCACGTGCTAAAGCGCATTTTTCCATCTCTCAGCGAAAGGAAATGTTTTGGACACTCGATTTCTCGAAAGCCTGATGGCAGTAATAGAAACTGGCTCGATTGCAGCGGCGGCTCGACGGGAAAACCTGACAGCACCTGCAGTCAGCCAACGTATACAAGCACTCGAGAAATCGCTGGCGTGCGAACTCCTGAACCGCAGCGCACATGCTGTCGAACCGACCGAGAAATGCCTGTCGTTGTTGCCGAAGATTCGAGATCTGATCCAGGGGGCAGCAGAGCTGAAAGAAGATCTGGACACCAGTTGCCTATCCGGTTATCTCAAGATCGGCGCGATTTCTACGGCGTTGACAGGCATATTGCCGGAGGCCATGAATCAGCTATCAAGCATTGCCCCGCAATTAAGGCTGCGCATCACGCCAGGGGACTCGCGCAGTCTTTACGAACACGTGGCTTCCGGAGCGCTTGATGCGGGAATCATGGTATGTCCGCCCTTCACTGTCCCTAAAACCTTGCGTATGCAGGTGCTTCGAGAAGAACCCCTGATGCTTTTGACCAAAGACCCCATTGACAAAAGCGACGTCCGCTCGACGATTCTTGGGCGAAACCTGATTCGATATGACTCAAATGCCTGGGGTGGGCAGATTGCACAGCAATACCTGGATGACAATAACCTGCAGCCCGACGTGCTGTGTAATCTGGATGCGCTAGATGCAATCCACATCATGGTCGCAAAAGGCATGGGGGCTTCTGTTGTCCCGTACTGGGCGGGGTTGAAGACTGACGACGTACATGCAACACCCGTGTCGGAGGCTGACAGCTACATGCGCCAGGTCGTCCTGCTTTACAAGTCCACCCCCAGAAGGCCTAAAGCTGTGGAGGTATTGAAGGAACAGCTTATGAATAACTGCAACTTCCCATAAGGGCCTACACTCTCGGCAACAGGAGGTCTTCATGATAGCTCGCTGGCGTTGGTTGGCTACGAGAATTGCCAAGCGTCTCTGGTTCAGAGCAACGCTTTTCTCCCTGTTGGGGGTGGTTACAGCGTTGGTGGCCGTGGTGCTCAAGGATGCGGTCCCTGTCACCTTGCCTGCCCGTATCGGTGCAGATGCGGTTGACAAGATATTGGGCATCATCGCCTCGAGCATGCTTGCCGTCACGACGTTTTCGCTGAGTACAATGGTCTCGGCCTACAGTGCCGCCAGCAGTGGCGTAACCCCGCGCGCCACTTCGCTGGTCATGGAGGACGCCACGACCCAGAACGCTCTGGCCACTTTTATCGGGTCCTTTCTCTTCAGCCTCGTCGGTATCATTGCACTGAGCACCGGAGCCTACGGTACACAAGGTCGTGTAGTGCTTTTCACCGTGACGATTGCGGTTGTGGTTCTGATCATCTACACCTTGCTGCGCTGGATTGATCACCTCTCCAAACTAGGGCGCGTGGGCGAGACGATCGACCGTGTCGAAAAAGCTGTGATCAAAGCCATCGAGCAGCGTGTTGAACACCCTTGCCTGGGCGGTGCAGCCTACCCGCCTGACTTCAAGTTTCCTGGGGTAGCCCATGAAGTGAAAAGCAGCCAAACCGGCTATGTACAGCACATCGATGTCCTTACGCTAAACAGGATTGCGACGGACACCAAGATTCGAATTTATCTCGAAGTCCTGCCTGGCACCTTTGTCCATGAGGGTATGGTGGTGGCACGGGCCGTGGCCGTGAATGGCGAGCCGCTCGATGACAATGGCGCGCTGGACCTCGAGATTTTCGCTGCCGTGACCATCGGCCTCAGGAGAACGTTCGAGCATGACCCGCGCTTCGGGCTTTCGGTGTTGTCAGAGATCGCCTCGCGAGCGCTGTCCCCTGCGGTAAATGATCCCGGTACAGCCATCGACATCATTGGCCGCGGCATTCGCTGCCTGACGTGTTGGGGGAAACTGCATCCCGTAGCGCAAAGCACGGATAACGAATGCCCGCAGGTCTATGTTCATGCACTGCTGGCGGATGACCTGTTTGACGATTTTTTTGCACCGATCAGCCGGGACGGCGCGGCTTTACAAGAGGTCAATCTGCGCTTGATCAAAGCCCTTGTCAGCCTGGCGCACATCAACCCCCGTGCATTTCAACCCGCCTGCAGCCGGCATGCCGCGCGATTGCTTGCGCACGCGGGCAATGGGCTTGTGCTGCGACAGGACAAGGACGAACTCCACGCTCTCGCTGCCGAACTCATAGGTGTTCAATAAGTCTCGTGCGCCTGTACCCGATTGAATGTTCGCGCTTGAAAAATCACCCTGTTCAGATGCTTCAGAAGATGTAGAATCCGTCGCCAACCTCCAAACCCGATCATTCAGTTGTCACGCCGAGTCCCGCCATGAAGCTGGCCCAACACACACGATCACATGTCGCCTGGGTGCTGTATTTCAGCATCCTGTTCGGCTCGTTGTTGTGCGCCATGGGCCATGGGCAAATGGCCGGGTTGCGCCTGGCTGGCATGGATAACGCCGCCTGGTGTACGGCCGACAGCAGCGGCATGTTCCAAGGTGAGCAAGACTTCAGCGACGCGACCCTGCCTGCCGGCGGTGACTGCGTCATCGCCAGCCTGTTCAGCGCCACGCTGCTGGCCGTATTTTTCGGCTTGCTGACCCTGCTCGCCGGAGAGCCGGGCAGCCCCTTACCCAGCCAACCTCCGCCACGCCTGCCCAAGCAGCGTTGGCCACTGGTCAATCCCCGCGCCTCTCCTGCTTCGCTTCTCACGTTCTGACATCGCCACGTCCCCCTGCCGCTTGATCGGCAACTGGCGTGTGCTCACCGATTTCAGCCAGGAAGCCTTGCATGTTCCGCATGACCACTTTGGCGCTGCTCGTTGGCAGCGCAACCTGTGCCTGGGCGCAGGATGACACCCTGACCCTGCCAGCCAGCAATGTCACGGCCACAGCCAATCAACCCAAGGAGGCAACCAGCCTTGACCTTGATCGCCCCATCGAAAGCGGCTCGCGGCTGAACCTCAGCGCCAGGGAGAACCCCGCTTCCATCAGCGTTGCCGACCGCAAGACCATGGAGCGCATCGGCGCACGTAACTTCCAGGACGCCGCCAATGCACTGCCCGGGGTTAACGCCTCGGCTCCGCCCGGCTGGGGCGGATATGTGTCGTACCGAGGGTTCAACGGTGCCCAGATCAGCCAGTTGTTCAATGGCATCAATTTGCAGTATGGCGGCGCGGCGCGCCCGGTGGGCGCCTGGATCTACGACCGCGTCGAATTGCTCGGCGGGCCATCCTCATTCCTCAACGGCAGCGGCGCTGTCGGTGGCAGCCTCAATTTCATCACCCGGCTGGCAAGCCGTGACGAAGACACCTTCGAAGGGCGCGTCAGTTATGCACGCTACGACACCATGGAAACGTCGGTCGCCTTCAACAAGGCGCTGAACACGGGCGACGGCCCGCGCCACTATGCCCGCCTCGACTACAGCCGCACCAGTACCAACGGCTATATCGATCGGCAGGAGAATGGGGCCGGCAACCTGGCTTTCTCGCTGCTTAGCGACATCAACGATCAGCTCTCGCACACGCTGGCCATCGAATACCTGGAAGAGCAAGAGGACAGCCCCTACTGGGGCACACCGGTATTGCAGCCACTGGTCGGTACCTTGCACATCGACAAGCACAACCGTTTCAACAACTACAATGTCGAAGACGGTCGCTACGAGCAGCGCACCCGGTGGCTGCGCTCGATCACCGATTACCGCTTCGACGACAACACCCAACTGCGTAATACCTTCTACCACTACAACGGCCAGCGCGATTACCGCAATCTCGAGGTGTATCGCTACAACGCCGACAACAGCGCCATCGCTCGCTCGGGCGGCTATCGCCAGCGGCACGACCAGGAGGTCAACGGCGACAAGCTCGAGCTGACCCACCAGGGCCAGTTGTTCGGCCTGGCCAGCGACTGGGCGTTCGGCATGGACTACAGCACCAACCAGCAAACCAACTACCCGCTGTCCAAGGGGGCATTCGACACGGTTGACCCGAACGGCTTCGAACCCGGGCACTTCCTCGATATCCCCGGTATGGACGCGCCCATGACCAAGGGCAGAACCACCACCACCGACACCACCTCGGCCTTCGTCGAGAACCGTACCCGCCTGACCGATCAACTGTCGTTGATCACCGCGTTGCGCTACGACCATATCGACTTCGACGTGGTCGACCATGTGGCGCGAGCCAGGCTGGACCGACGCTGGGACGCCATCACCGGTCGCCTGGGCCTGGTCTATGACCTGACCTCCAACGTCAGCCTGTACACCCAATACAGCACCTCGGCCGAACCACCAGGCGGTACCCTGACCAGCGCCTCGATCAGCCAGGTCGGCGACTTCGACCTGAGCACCGGCCGTCAGGTCGAAGTAGGCAGCAAGTTCGACTTCCTCGACGGCCGCGGCTCGGCCACGGCAGCGGCGTATCGCATCGTGCGCAAAGATATCTCCGTGCCCTCCTCGACCGTGCCCAACACCACCGAGCAGGCGGGCCAGCAGACCTCCACCGGCATCGAGCTGGCAGCCTCGTTCAAGGTCACGCCCAAGCTGCTGGCGGCAGGCAACTTCAGTTGGGTGAATGCCGAATACGATGAATTCAACGAGACCATCGGCGGCGTGGTGTACTCGCGCAAGGGCAAGAACCCGGTCAACATCCCCGACCGCGTGGCCAACCTCTGGTTGACCTACGACCTGGCGCCCGGCTGGCAGGTCGGGGCCGATGCCCGCTATGTCTCATCGGTGTACGCCAACACCGCCAACACCGCATGGGTACCGTCGTACACCGTCTACGGGCTGTCCATGACCCACGACCTGGACAAGCACGTGCAAGTCAGCGCGCGGCTGCGCAACCTCACCGACGAGGTGTATGCCCGCTTCATCCACCAGACCAACACCCAGTACTACCTGGGTGAACCGCGCAGCCTCGAAGTCGCTGTGCAGTGGCGCTACTGATGAGCGTGAAGCGCCAGCTGTACCTGTGGCACCGCTGGCTGGGCATCGTCGCCTGCCTGTTCATGGCGCTGTGGTTCGTCTCCGGGGTGGTCATGCTGTACGTCGGCTACCCCAAGCTGACACCGGCTGAGCGCCTCGCCCACCTGCCGGCTTTGCCGGCGGGGTGCTGCGCCGAGTTGCCCGAGCATTGGGCGCAACAGCCGCTGAAGGCGCTGCGCCTGACCAGCCTGGGCGGGCGCGCGCACTACCTGCTGGAACTGGCCGACGGTCGTCGCGTCATCCTCGATGCCGCCAGCGGCGAACCTCTGGCTCGGGCCGACGCAGCCTGGGCCCTGGCCAATGCCCGGCAGTATGCTGGTGACGCTGGGTTGGCTTACCTGGGCACCGTGGACGAGGACATGTGGACCCACTCCAGGGCATTGGATGGCGACCGCCCCTTGCATTATGTGCAGGTAGACGATACAGCCGGCACCTGGCTGTACCTGTCCAGCCGCACCGGCGAAGTGGTGCGTGACGCCACCGCCCAGGAGCGTGCCTGGAACTGGGTCGGTGCATGGCTGCATTGGCTCTATCCGCTACGGGGCGGGTTCGGCTTCGACAACGGCTGGCGTACCCTGGTGATCGGCCTGTCCCTGGGCGCAACGGTCATGGCGCTCCTGGGCATGACCGTTGGCATACTGCGCCTGCGGCTGCGCAAGCGCTATCGCAGCGGCTCGTGCAGCCCCTACTCTGGCGGCTGGCTGCGCTGGCACCATATTGGCGGGCTACTGTTCGGCACGGTGCTGGTGCTGTGGGTATTCAGCGGTCTCATGTCGATGCGCCCCTGGGGTGTGACCGACAGTCGTTCGCAGCTGGCCCCCCAGGCGCTACGTCAGGGGCCGCTACGCGCGATGGATATCGGCCAGACGGTTGCCCAGGCCATGGCCAGCCTGGGCCGGGAGCCTGGGTTCAACCCTGTCGAAATCCAGTGGCAACGCCTGGGCGGCGACACCTTCCTGGTTGCCCGCAATGCCGCCGGCGATAGCCGGATTCTGGAAGCCGGCGCGCCGCCGGCGCGGGCATTGTCAGAACAACGCTTGCTGACAGCAGCCCGTGCGATGGCGGCAGGCGTCGAGGTACAGGCCAACTGGCAAGGGCACTATGACGCCTACTATTTCACCCGTGACGCCCAGAGCATGTACGGCTTCCAGAGCCGCCCACTGCCGGTACTGCGCCTGCGCTTCAACGACCCTGCCAGCACGTGGGTCTACCTCGACCCGGCCAGTGCAGAAGTGGTAGCCAGCCACGACGCCAGGCAACGCACCGGTCGCTGGCTGTTCAACCTGTTGCACAGCTGGGATCTGCAGCCACTGCTGCAAAGGCCGGTGTTACGCGAAGGCCTGATCATCGCCTTGAGCATCGGCGGTCTGGTGGTTTCACTCAGCGGCGTCGTACTAGGCTGGCGAAGGCTACGCAGAATGACCACTCGAGTTCGCGGTTGAGCCTCCTTTCGTGTTTGGCAGCGGCCTGAGCGATTGCCGCTGATCACTGAAAAAACAAAAGCCGGGACGGTAATGCGCCCCGGCTTTTGTTTGACCCGATGAAAACCCTGCCAAGAGTAAAACACCGGATCAACTTCAACGTAGCACGGCACCTGCAAGCCGCCACCCTGCGACAGTTCGCCGCACCCCGCCAGCCAGACCGGTAGATGAAGCCCTGACATCGCACATGCGTCAGAACGTCGCACCTGACAGGGATAACCACGCTCTTAGACTCTGCCTTCCAATAAAAAACCTGAGAGGTCGGTCATGAAGAAAACACTGGCAATGCTTGCTTGCCTGGCAACCGCCAGCCTGGCTCAAGCAGCCCAGGACCCGGAGGCGGTCTTCAACCGCGCCTGCCAGATGTGCCACAACGGGCAATTGCCAATGGCGCCGAAGAAAGGTGACCACGAGGCCTGGAAGCCACGGCTGGCCCAAGGCAACGATGTTCTGGTGAAGCACGTCACCGAAGGCTTCAACGCCATGCCGCCGCGCGGCCTGTGCATGGACTGCACCGCCGACGATTACAAGGCCGTAATCGACTACATGTCCAAGTGATTCGTGCGCCAGGGACGCGCCAGATACTGTGCGCCCCTGGCAACCTGGTCGCACCTAACCATGATGGGCGGCGTTGCTGGACTCGCGCCTCGCCATTTTCAATCACAGCGAACACCGGGCAAAGGATATGCATCGAGCAGCAGGACGTCGCCGCGCACTCAGCTGGGGGATCTACGCCTGCGTGTTGTTCGCAGTGCTGCATTGCGGCATAGGGCATGGTCAGGCCAGCGGCTTGATGCTCAACGGTGCAGGTGGCACTTTTTGTAGCCACTTAGCGACTGCAGCCAGCGCGGTCAGTTTCGACAAAGGGCTCGGCTCCGCCTTGGCTGGCGTATCCACCATCGATTGCCCGCTGTGCAACCATGCGGGCTTGGCCATCACCCTGCAGCTGCTGGGCGTGGCATTCGCCCGACAAGCCTGCAAGCCCTTACTTCCCATCTTCCCCGCCACCTGGCCTCGCCTACGCTGGCCTGCAGCCAATCCCCGTGCCTCCCCCGCCCTGCCCTGAATCAGCCCGATAGCCGCACCACGCCCTTGGCGCCTATTCACATGGGGTGTCGCCGAGTGCGCGGACCACGGCTCGCCTTGCAACTTTTGCATTCAGGAATACCCAGAGCAATGAAGAACAAGACAATCTCAGTGATTTCACCCTGCAGGGCATTCGCTGGGAAGAGCAGCTGCGCCCCTGGCAAGGCGGCGAAGTGGCCTTGGGCCTGGACATCGACGAGAGCAAGGGCGAAGTCCACTTCAAACGCATCGCCCCGGCGCCACAAGCGAAGTTCGACGCGCCCACCCTGCGCGTGACATCGCCGCACGTCGCCGTCAGCCATGCCTTTGCCCTCAACGACACCTGGACCCTGACCCCGTCGGCCGGCGTACGCACGTATGAGCACAACGTGTTCGACAACGCCACCGCCCCGCACGCAGGCCTGCTGCTGTCGTCGAACAATGTCGAGTTCCGCGCCAACGCCTCGCGCGGCATCAACTACCCCGGCCTGGAAGCTTCGGTGATGTCGAGCCTGATTCCGGCGCTCGGCGAAACCTGGAAAGACCTCAAGCCCGAGAAAGTCGACCACCAGGAACTGGGCGTGCGCTTCAACCCGATCGACAGCGCCACCCTCGACCTGGCGGTGTTCAAGGACAAGCTGCAGGACCGCTACCTGTTTGCCTTCCCACCGTCGGTGTCGCGCCCGTCGTATATCAACCTGGGTGATTACAACATCAAGGGCGCCGAAGCCACCTGGCAGCAACGCTGGACCAGCAACTGGAGCAGCTTCGTCGGGTTCACCTGGCTCGACCCTTCGCTCAAGACCCTGCCCTACGCACCGCAGAAATCGCTGTCGCTGGGCACCACCTACGAAACCGGGCCGTGGCGCCTGTCGGCTGATGCGCAGTACCAGAAAGACATGTACGTGCTGGCCGAGGAACGCACCGCCGGCGCCAGCAACTTCTCCAAGGTCGACAGCTTCACCGTGGTCAACATGCGCGTAGGTTATGCCGTACCCGCACTGGGCAAGGTCGGCGAAGTGTTCGTCGCCGTGGAAAACCTGTTCGACCGTGACTACGCCTACCGCACCAACTACCCGATGCCCGGCACTTCGGCGCAACTGGGTGTGAAGATGGGCTTCTGAGCCCTCCCCTGACGCTGCCGGCCTGCACCGGCAGCCCTTTCAAGGAATACGCGCATGAAAGCACCGATTCTCGCCCTGCTGCTAGCCTGCAGCCCACTGCTGGCCGTGGCCGATACCGCCAGCGAGCAGCAGAGCATTCAGCAACTGATGCGACACAACTTCGAACGCCCCGACGCACCGCTGGACGTTGGCCCGGTCACCATCCAGGGTGACCATGCAGTGGCCGGCTGGCTGCAGGATCAGCGCGGCGGCCGCGCACTGCTGCGCAAAGGCCACCACGGCTGGCGCGTGGTGCTGTGCGCCGGCGATTCGCTGCTCAACCCGGCGACCCTGCGTGGCGCCGGCCTCGCCGAGCAGGACGCCAAGCAGTTGAGTCAGGCAGTGCGTCAGGCCGAAAGCAACCAGCCGGTCGATCGGGTCAAGCAGTTTGCCTTGTTCCAGGGAGTGGTCAAAGTCGACAAGGATGCCGCTCACGGCAATCACTGATCTCCTTCACCAAGGGCCGGCACTCGCTATCCGCAAGCCGTCGGCCCTTTCGTCGGCAACGCCATCGCAGCGACTGGCATGCGGCTCGCCCTGATGGACGAAAAGCGTTCGGGCTGGCGAGGCCAGCGATGCACCTGCCCTGGCCTCGCGGCTACGCCTGCCGATCTCACCGGGTGCCGAGCAAGCCGTATTGATAACGCCTTGGCTTTTTCCCCGCGCCCACCTACAGGATCGGCCTGGGGCTGTGCTGGAGGCTCTCCGCGACAGCGACCTGAAACAGCCGATTCCGGCTCCTGAGACCGGCGCCTACCGTATAAGCCAGTAACATCGGCATCAGCACGCTGGCGAAGATCAGCATCATCCCCATCGTCTTTTCGCCACTTGCGGCATTCCACACGGTCAGGCTGGCCGACAGTTGCACGCTCGAAGGTACGATGAAGGGGAACAGTGCAACGCCGACAAAGCACAGCATCGCCGCGATCGTCAGCGCGCTTGCGACCACCGCCAGACCTGCGCGCCCCCGGGCTGCGGCGCACAGGCTCAAGATCGTGCCGCCGACGGCGAGCACTGGCGCCAAGATAGCTGCAGGCCATGCACGGAAGTTGGCCTGCCAGCCGGTATTGCCCGGCAGCACCACCCACTGGCCCGGTATGCACAAGGCAGTAGAATGGCCTCCACCGGCAAGCGTGTACCCGCGCAGGTCTGCCGCCAACCAGAGTGCAGCCGTTGAAAAACTGATCAAGAACACGACCCCAGCGCCACATGCCAGTTGGCGTGCGGCCGGGCGCAGGCTGCCGGCACCCCGCAGCATGGCCCAAGTGGCGCCCAACTGGCAAAGCATGCTCAGGCTGACGAGCCCCACCAGCAGCGCGAAAGGCCTGAGCAGCCCGGACAACGTGCCATGAAAATGACTCACTTGCCCTGCACAGCGACTGAATGGCATACCGAGCATCAGGTTGCCGAGCACGACTCCGATCAGCATCGCGGGCATCAGCCCGATAACCTGCGCAGTCCAGGTTCGCAGCGGGCGGGCGGCCTGCCCACAGGGTTCACACATCAACACAAGCACGCCGATTAACCCACCCAGGCCAGGCAGCCAGCCGACCGTAGGCCAGGCCGCCGAAAGCGAGCAGGACAACGCCAGCAACCACAGCAGCTTGATGCGCCTGGGCAGGCTCGCGGGTCGATCCCGTTGCAGTCCCGCTCCGCTGTGCCCCTGCATGAATGGCAACAATACCCGCGCCCCCAAGTCCAGGCCTTCGACTATCACCAGGCCGATCAGCAATGCGCCAATCAACAGCCACCATATGAATTTGAGCAGTTCGTGATCCATGGCTGGCTCTCCTGCAGGCAAGAAAACGGCCCGTCCGTTTGGTCGGCCGCTGTCGCGCGCCTGTACTGCACCGTGGATGGAAAAACGGCAAGGCAGGCACCCGGACATGCTAGGCGCCGGCAGCGACGGCCCCAACTGCGACATTGCGCCACACACCCAGGCACGTGCCCATGACACGGGCGTCTGCATACTGCCCCGGCGCCTGGTGTGACGGTCTGTCGCAGCCTGCGCGGCGTAAAGGCCTTAGCAGCGCAGATCGTGGGCTTGCCCGGTCGCGGGCAGGTCCAGCAGCTGTTGCTGCACCTCACTCTCGGCCTTTTCTACCAGCTCAAGAATGAGCCGGCAGCGCGCCAGATAACGCTTGCCGGCTTCGGTCAGCGCGATGCGTCGGGTGGTGCGGTTGAGCAGGCGAATGCGCAGGTGAGCCTCCAGGCTCGACAGCATCCGGGAAACGCTGGCCGTGGTGGTGTCCAGGTATTCGGCCGCACCCGTCAGGCTGCCAGCCTGAACCACGCAGTTGAACGCGCGCATGGCTTGAAGTACATCCATCGTCGGTAACCTCATGTTGGAGCTTGGGCAAAGGGTGCAAGGACGGCGGACGGCCGCCGTCAACTGATCAAGGTTTAGCCGGGCACCGGCAGCCAGCGCCTGAAGCTACCTGCGCCTTTGCCATCGAGCGGGCTCCAGGAGAACTCCCAGGGCGGTGGTGGCAAGCACTCACCCTCCTGGGCCGTGAACGGGGCCGAACGGAACCCCGGCTTCCACTCCACGATCCGTTCGATCATGGGCTGCCACGCGAGGATCAGGCCACGGGCCTGGGACACATCGGTCGTTACCCAGAGCGCAGCCGCCGCCACCATGAACGCCTCGATATGCTCTTCGGTCACCCGAGCCTGGTACGGTGAGTTCAGCAACCAGCGACAGACACTGATGTAGTAGGTCCAGTCGAGTGCCGGATGATGCCGATATGCCCAGGTCATGAAGCGGCGGAACAGTTCCAGTCCCTCTGGCGGGTCGAGTTTGAGCAGGCCCGGGCAGACATCGAACAAGGTATGCCAATAGGGCAGCAGGCGTGCGTCGAGGTTGACGAAACTGCGGGCATTGCAGGGGTAATCAGGAAACGGCAACAAAAAGTCGCCGTTGCGCGACGTGCGAACAGAGGGCTCCAGCGAAGCTGCAGCAATCGTGGTACGAGACATCATGTGCTCCTGTGTACCGATAGCCATTGCCAGGCCGGCGCCCTTGCGTACAAGAGCGTGGCCTGGTGTCCTTGTCAGGTCATCCGTTCGCTACCGGTGAAGCACGGGGATTGATCGACGGCCAGCGATGCCGCGGCGAGCGCGCCGAGGCAATCACGGGCTGGCCAATGGGCAATGCGGGCCTCACCAGCGCGGGCAAGGTCAGGCTGGCCGGTAACGGCGCCGGCCCTCCCTGGGCGCAACAACAGTGTCCGGGGGCGGTAACCTTTGCGCTGGGATTACCGTCCTTGTCCATCACAACCGGCTGCACACCGCCGGACGAGCACCAGCTACCCGCCAGCAGTTGCGCCAGGTTGAGCTCGCCCACGGTGCTGGCCATCGGCAAGGCCAGCACCTTGAGCAGCATCGCCAGCAACGCGGCAACCCAGAGGTTGTCCCAGGTGCGCGAGCGAAGGCCGCAACGAGTCACGGTCACGCCTGGCCGGTTAGCACAGGCGTGGAGATGCCATGGGGCATGAGGGTCACTCTCCAACGACGGTAGGGTCAGTTGCCGGGCCCATCACGGTATGCCCAAGGGCATACCTCACGGACGCGGCACCCGGAAGGCGGGCGCAATCCCGCTCCAGCGCCAAGGCGCAGTCGAGGTCAGAAAGGTGAAGCGCGGGGGTTGGACGAGGGCCAGCAATAGCGCGGTGGCGCCTGGCTACGCACCTCGCGCGAGCTCGGCCGGCGCACGGCGACGGTCAGCAGCCAGGCGACCGCAACCAGAAAGACCAGCACGAGGAAAGCCGCAGCGCCCATCGGGCAACTGAACGGAATACTCAGATCGCCAGCCAAGGCACCATCCTGCTTGGCCTGCAGCTGCGCAGTGTCGCCCCCCAGGCTACAGAAGGCACCGCCGAAACCATTCAGTGCCAAGCCCAAAGCCTGCCCGTGGGCAAGGCCACAGGAAAGCACATTGAACAAGACACAGAAATACAGTGCCCAGGCAATGAAAGGACGGTGGGAAGGTGGACGGTTCATGGCCGGCGACTCTAGCACCGATCACCGCCCCATTGAAGCCTGACCTTCGCTCCCCCTGCGGTGCGACACCCCGTCACACCCTGTCCAGACACGCCGCTACCGCTTTGCCTGCCGGCAGACAAGGACAGATTGTCGCAGTTGGTCGCACCCGGCGCCGTCCTTAGAGTGGCGCCGCCACCGCAGTGGCCCTTGAAAAAACCGATTCCCCCAACCGCAGGGCCGGCCAGGACCCGGACGCTGCTTCCAAAAACCGGCGCCCCGTAGCGCCGCCCCCGTGAGGCTTTATCAGCATGAGCGTGCCCGAGGCGCTAGACCTGGCTCGAATCCAGTTCGCTTTCACTGTTTCCTTCCACATCCTGTTCCCTGCCATCACCATCGGCCTTGCCAGTTACCTGGCAGTGCTCGAAGGGCTGTGGCTTCGTTCGAACCAGCAGGTCTACCGTGACCTCTACCATTTCTGGTCGAAGATCTTCGCCGTCAACTTCGGCATGGGCGTGGTGTCCGGCCTGGTCATGGCTTACCAGTTCGGCACCAACTGGAGCCGATTCTCCGATTTCGCCGGTGCCATTACCGGCCCGTTGCTGACCTATGAAGTGCTCACCGCGTTCTTCCTGGAAGCAGGCTTCCTTGGCGTCATGCTGTTTGGCTGGAACCGTGTCGGCCGTGGTCTGCACTTCTTCTCCACGGTGATGGTGGCGCTCGGCACGCTGGTCTCGACCTTCTGGATTCTGGCCTCCAACAGCTGGATGCAGACGCCCCAAGGCTATGAAATTGTCGATGGCCGGGTGATTCCGGTGGACTGGCTGGCCGTCATCTTCAACCCCTCATTCCCCTACCGGCTGATGCACATGGCCACTGCCGCATTCGTTGCGACGGCGTTCTTCGTCGGCGCCTCGGCGGCCTGGCACCTGCTGCGCGGGCGTGACAACCCAGCCATCCGCAAGATGCTGTCGATGGCCATGTGGATGGCCCTGATCGTGGCCCCGGTGCAGGCGGTCATCGGCGACTTCCATGGGCTTAACACCCTCAAGCACCAACCGGTGAAAATCGCGGCGATCGAAGGTCACTGGGAGAACAAACCTGGTGAACCGACCCCTCTGATCCTGTTCGGCATCCCCGACATGCAGGCCGAAACCACCCGCTTCAAGATCGAGATCCCCGCCCTCGGCAGCCTGATCCTGACCCACAGCCTGGACAAGCAGGTACCGGCGATGAAGGCGTTCCCGCCTGAAGACCGGCCCAACTCGACCATCGTCTTCTGGTCGTTCCGGATCATGGTCGGCCTCGGCTTCCTGATGATCTTCGTCGGCCTGTGGAGCCTGTGGTTGCGCAAGCGCGGCACGCTCTACACCTCGCGCCCTTTCCTGTACCTGACACTGTGGATGGGGCCGTCGGGACTGATCGCCATTCTCGCCGGCTGGTTCACTACCGAAATCGGCCGCCAGCCGTGGGTGGTGTACGGCTTGCAGCGCACTGCCGATGGTGTGTCGAACCATGACGCCACCCAGCTCAGCATCACCTTGGTCGCGTTCGTGGTGGTCTATTTCGCCCTGTTCGGCACCGGCCTCGGCTACATGATGCGCCTCGTGCGCAAAGGACCAAAACCTGGCGAGGGCGACCAACACACCCCAGGCGGTCCAGGCCAGCAACATACACCGGCACGGCCGCTGTCCGCCGCCGACGATTATCAGGCAGAGGTGAACTGACATGGGCATCGACCTTCCACTGATCTGGGCGGTGATCATCATCTTCGGCGTGATGATGTATGTGGTAATGGATGGCTTCGACCTGGGGATCGGCATGCTCTTCCCCTTCGTCAAGGACGCGCGTGACCGGGATGTGATGATGAACACGGTTGCCCCGGTATGGGACGGCAACGAAACCTGGCTGATCCTCGGCGGTGCAGCGCTGTTCGGCGCCTTTCCGCTGGCCTACGCGGTGGTGCTGGAGGCGCTTTACCTGCCGCTGATCCTGATGCTGATCGGCCTGATATTCCGGGGCGTGGCCTTCGAGTTCCGTTTCAAGGCCAAACCCGCCAAGCGCCACCTCTGGGACAAGGCCTTCATCTGGGGCTCGCTGGTCGCGACCTTCTTCCAGGGGGTTGCCCTGGGCGCCTTCATCGAAGGTATCAAGGTGGTCGAGCGCAAATACGCTGGAGGCGCGCTCGACTGGCTCACGCCGTTCAGCCTGTTCTGCGGGCTGGGCCTGGTGGTCGCCTACACCCTGCTCGGTTGCACCTGGCTGGTGATGAAGACCGAAGGGCCGCTGCAGCAACGCATGCACGATATTGCCAGGCCTCTGGCGCTGGTACTGCTGGTAGTGATCGCCGTGGTCAGCCTGTGGACACCGCTGGCCTACCCGCAAATCGCTGCGCGCTGGTTCAGCCTGCCCAACCTGCTGTGGTTCATGCCGGTGCCGATCCTGGTGCTGGTGACGTGTTACGGGCTGCTACGTGCCGTGGCACGCAACGCGCACTACACGCCGTTCTTGCTGACCCTGGCCCTGATTTTCCTGGGCTACAGCGGCCTTGGCATCAGCCTGTGGCCAAACATCATTCCGCCGTCGATCAGCATCTGGGAAGCCGCAGCGCCGCCCCAGAGCCAAGGCTTCATGCTGGTGGGCACACTGTTCATCCTGCCCATCATCCTTGGCTACACGTTCTGGAGCTATTACGTGTTCCGCGGCAAGGTGACCCATGAAGACGGCTATCACTAGGAGCACTACGTGATGACACCCAGTGTGAAGCAACCGATGTGGCGCCGCCTGGCCTGGCTGGTGCTGATCTGGGCAGGCAGCGTTGCGGTGCTGGGTCTGTTCGCTTGGCTGACCCGACTGTTCATGATGGCCGCCGGCATGCGCAGCCATTGAGCCCTTAGCGTGGTGCGCCTGCGACAAAATGGCGCACCACGGAACTTGTACAGCCCGCAACGGATGCGGCTTAATGCGCGCCATATTCGCTCGGGTGACTCATGCTTTCACGTGCACGTGCACATCTTTGTCTGTTCGCCTGCCTCGCCGTGCTGTTCAACCTGCTGGCGATGCCGCTTGACCGTGCCTTGCAATCACCCCGCATCGACAGCCAATCGCTGATTCTCGGCAGCTTTTGCAGCCTGCACGGTGCACAAAGCCTGCCCAAGTCACTGCTGGCCCAGCTCAAGGCCGAGCTGCCGCAACTCAACGATCAGCCGGACATGAAACACCAGGCGGGCGACTGCTGCTGTGGCCATGCCGGGCATGCCTTGCTGACCAGCGACTATTATCGCCACCTGTTCCCCCGCTACTGGCCCGACGCACTGTTGCTCAGTAACAGCCACAGGCTGTCGCTGCCGCGCGAACAGTGGCCAAAGCTCAACCCCCGCGCCTCTCCCCTGGCCTGACCTGTCGTTGCTTGCCCACGGCTGCCCCGTGACCTGCGGTGCGCAGCCTTGCCCGACTGTCTGACCAGGAAACCTTCCATGCCTGCGTTCCGTTGCACCGCACGCGCTGTCCTGCCCGTGCTCGCTGTGTTCAGCCTAAGCCCGCTGTCACTGGCCGTTGCCGAAACTTTGCCCACTGAAAACTCCACCCTCACCCTTGGCGCGGTCAACGTGACCAGTACCGAAAGCGGCCCGCTGACCACCAGCAGCGTGCTCAGTTCGGTGGACATCCTGGGGGGCGATATCCTCGAAAAGATGCCCGTGACCTACAGCTGGGAACTGTTCAGGCGCGCGCCAGGGGTAATGCTGACCGAATTCAACCAGGGCACCACCTCGGGCAAACTGTCGTTTCGCGGCTTCAATGGCGAAGGCGAAGTGAACGCGGTCAAGTTGCTGATCGATGGCATCCCCAGCAACACCAACGACGGCAACATGCCCTTCATCGACTCGGTGTTCCCCATGGACATCGACAGCATCGAAGTGGTGCGCGGCACCAGCGACCCGCGCTATGGCCTGAACAACATCGCCGGCAACGTCAACATCAACACGCGCACCGGCGGCAACTACAACAAAGCGCGCCTGCGCTACGGCAGCTTCAACACCCGCGAGGTGCAACTGGCCAAGGGCATCGAGACCAGCAACTGGACGCAGAACTACTTCTTCGCCCGCCAGCAGGTCGACGGTTATCGCGACCATGCCGACACCGAACGCTACAGTTTCGGCGGCAAGTGGTTCTATACCCCTGACGATGGCAGCTATCGCCTTGGCCTGATCGCCCGCCACTACGAGTCCGAAGCCCAGGAGGCCGGCTACCTGACCGAGGATGACGCCCGCCATCATCCGCGCATGAGCAATGACTACAACGCCACGGACAAAGGCACGCGGCGAATGAACCAGGTCAGCGTGCACTTCGACACCGACCTGGCCGAGACCCTGTCCTGGTCGGCCAAGACCTACCTCAACACCTATGACGACCGTCGCTGGACGCAGTACTGGCGCACCAGTTCACAGCAGGAACGCGATACCTACGAAGATCAGTACGGCGCCATCACCTCGCTGACCTGGCGGCCACAGGTGGACTGGCTGCACGCCTTCGCGCTGGAGGGTGGCAGCGATGTGCAGAAGCAACAGAACCGTAGCGAGCGCTACCGCACCGTGGAGCGTGTACGCCAGGCGCAGACACGCGACCAGGACTTCGACTTCAACACGGTCGGTGCCTATGTACAGGCGGAGATCGAGCCGTTCGAATCGCTGAAGATCGTGCCGGCCTACCGGGTGGACAAGATCAGTGGCGACTTCACCAACAAGATGACCGGGCAGGACTACGACATCAACGACTACGGGTTGATCAAGCAGCCCAAGCTCAGCATTGTCTATTCGCCGTGGAAGTTCGCCAGCGTTTACGCCAACTGGGGCCGCACCTTCCAGGTCGGGACGGGCGCCGCAGCCTACAAGGTGCCGCCGCGCAACGAGGACCTGGCCCCGTCGATCAACGAAGGCTGGGAAACCGGCGTCAAGTTCACCCCGGCCAGCTGGGTCGATGGCCGCGTGGCCTATTGGCGTCAGGACGCCTCTGGCGAAGTGAGCCGTCGCCTGAACGACCCGAGCGGCGAGTCGGACAACGTCGGCGAAACACGCCGCTGGGGCTATGACCTGCAGGTCAACCTGCACCCGGACGAACGCACCGAGGTGTGGATGTCCTACTCCTGGCAATACTCCAAGATCCTTGAGCCCAGCAGCGCGTTACCAGGCAGCAAAGGCCAGGAAATCGATCACGTGCCACATCACCTGTGGAACACCGGCATCAGCTACCAGGCCACCCCTGCCCTGCAATTGACGGCCTGGATGAATGGCCAGACCAACTACTACCTGGAACGCGAGAATACCCAGGGCCGGTATGGCGGTTACGTGCTCACGAACCTTGGCGCGACCTACAAGGTCAACGAAACGGTGAGTGTCGACCTGCAGTTGAAGAACCTCACCAACCGCTACTACGAGTACGTGTGGTACGACCCGGACGGTGCGGATGCTTCCCTGCACTCCCCGGGTGACGGTCGTGCACTGTATGCCGGCGTGACGTTCGATTTCTGAAAGCCTGCACGTTGGTCGGCGCCAGTGGTTCGGGCAACGCCCTAAGCTGCCTTGGCTTGCTCGACCACTTGTTGGCCGTCGCGATCGATTGGCTTTCGAATTGCCGGAAAACAGGCTATGTTCGTGATACGGAACTTGCGAGGGAAACCTGGCCTTCGGCCAAGGAATGGATCCGCGCAACGACATGAAATGCGGAAAACGTCGCAGGTGCCGTAGCCGTGGTGATAGCCAGTTCTGCACTGCCACTACCTACCGCAACGCTTTCTGAATCCAGCAATCAAACATGGCGAAGGGCATCACATGTGAACGCCAGGAGGCTTTTCCAAGGCGCCATCAAAGTGCAGGTATCCGCTACCGGTCACGAGTGGCGTCACCAGCCATGACAAACCTTGATCCTCATGATGATATAGCGCATTACGTCCGGACGGATCGGCTCGAACAGCTGTTCGTCCAGTCAGCGCCTGCGGTGCTTGGCAGCTTCCTGGCCGCCGTAATGCTGTGCTGGTTGGGCTGGGAGCGTTTCGACCAGCAAAGGGTCATCGTCTGGATGACGTTATTGGGCCTGTCGACCGGCGTGCGTGCCGCCATGTTCTTCGCCTATCTGCGAGCACCGGCCAACCAGCGCACGGCCGAACGCTGGGAGTGGCGTTACTGGGTCACGCTGATGCTGTCGGCGGCTATCTGGGGCTGGGGCGCCTTTGCCGTAATGCCCGCCGACGACGCGCTGGGGCAGACGCTGATCATGCTGTTTGCCGTGGGCATGTCTGTCAGCGCGGTGTCGTGCTACTCCTCTTACCGCAACATGACCCTGGTGTCGATGGGCCTGGTCTTGCTGCCTTCTACGGGCTGGCTACTGCTGCAACCTTCCACGCTGCAACAAGGGATAGCCTTGGCGGTATTGGTGTTTGCCTGGTTCGTGGTCAGCGCGACGCGAAGCCTGTCCTCGGCATTGACGACGGCCTGGCGCCTGAAACACGAAATGCAACGCGCGCATCGACTGGCCATGGTGGCCTCGTGCACGGACGAACTGACTGGCCTGAACAACCGACGTGCTTTTTTCGACAACGCGTCGACGCAACACGCCCGGTGCAAGGACGCAGGTGCATTCATGGCCGTGTTGATGCTGGACGTCGACTATTTCAAACAGATCAACGACACGTTCGGGCATGCCGCAGGCGACCAGGTGCTGCAGCGCATCGGTGCAGCGATCAGTGCCAGCCTGCGTGACAACGACATTGCCGGCAGGCTGGGCGGCGAGGAGTTCGCCATCCTGCTGCCCAATACGCCGCCAGACACGGCGATTGAGGTTGCCGAGCGCCTGCGGGCCCTGATAGCCAAACTGCGTGTAAATGAGCAACACCCGGTCACCGCAAGCATAGGTTTAGCGTTCGCGAAGGCCCCTGCCACTGAGCTCAGCGCCTTGCTCAGCAGCGCAGACAGCGCCATGTACCTTTCCAAGGTATCGGGCCGTAACCGGGTCACGGTCGCCGAACCGGGGCAGGAGGCATTGCGCAAGCAGCACTAGCCCATCCAGGGAGTTGCTATGCAGGGTCCTGGGCCGCAGTCTCACCCGCCTCCGGGCGTTGCGTGCGGGTTCGGTGTTTCAGCAGCGCACGTGCCGCCAACGCCGCGAGCACCAGCCCCGGAGCCGCGGCCATCAGCAGCCCCCCCGCACCTGCGCCTGCTGCAAGGATCTGCCCAGCCGCCAGAGGGCCGGCCATGGAACCCAGGCGCCCCACCGCCACCGAGGCGCCCAAGCCCGTCGCGCGCACCTGGGTCGAATACAGCGTAGGCGCCAGCGCGTACAGCACCAACTGGCCACCAATGGCGCAATACCCCGCAGTGAACCCGGCCAGCAGCATCAGACCAAAACTGCTCGACAGCCCCAGCCCTGCCAACGACGCCAGCATGCCGGCGTAGGCGATCAATACCGCCCGCCCGGCAAACCCACGGTCCATCATCCGACCGGTCAGGAACGATCCAGCCGCCCCACCCAGGTTGAACAGGATCTGCACGGCGCCCGCCTGCGGCCGGCTGAAGCCTTGGCCGATCAACAGCGACGGCAGCCAGTTGAGCAGCATGTACAACACCGTCAAGGTGAAGAAACATGCCACCCACAGCAACAGCGTGCGGCTTGCCTGCTGCGGCCCGAACAATTGGGCAAGCACACCCTCACTGCCCGCCTTGGCAACGCCTTGGGCACGGAATGCCTGGGACTCTTTCAGCCAGATCATCAACACAAAGGCGATCACGATCGGTGCGATGCCGCCGACGTAGAACACCGTACGCCAGCCGTCGCCCACGCCGGCCATGCCGATCAGCGACGCAACCGCCCCGCCCAGCGGTACACCACAGTAAGTCAGGCTGACCGCTGTGCTGCGCAGACGCTCGGGCGCCGCCTCGCTGGCCAGGGCGATCAGGATCGGCAACGCCGCCCCCAGCCCGAGCCCTGTCATCAGCCGCGCGATCAACAGCGAATCGTAGGTCTGGGCATGGGCGGTCCCTAGCGAGAAGCCGCCAAACAACAGCACCGCCACGATCAGGATCGCTTTGCGGCCCAAGCGGTCTGCCAGCCAACCGCCGATCAGCGCGCCGGGCAGCAACCCCAGCAACCCGGCACTGAATACCCAACCGAGCATGGCCGGAGTCAGGTTGAATGCCTTGGCCATGTGCGGCGCGGCGATGCCGGTGGCCTGCAGGTCCAGCCCTTCCAGCAAGGCAACGAGAAAACACAAGCCGATGGTGAGTACGGCCTTGCCCGATGATGCAGATGAATGATGCATGTGTGGCCCTCTGTTGTTGTTGTCGGTCGGGTGTTCAAAGGCGGAACGTGGCACGTACGGTGACGAACGACGAGTTTTCGCCGCCGGCATCCTTGATCGCCGAGCCAACGTCGTAATACTTCAGGTCAAGGTCCAGCGTCAGGTTGGGAGTGGCAAGCCAGCGTGTGCTGGCGCGGTAGATGGTACCGACATGGCGCCCCGTGCCACGGGTGTTGGCCAGCATGCTCATGCCGGGCATGTACACGCCGTCTTCCTCACGCTGTTTCCACACTTGGAAGATGCCCGGCTCGATACGCAGCGTGCGCCAGGGCGAGAAGCCGAAGGTCGGCCCCACCACGATGATGTTGCTCAGGGTGGTGAGGCTGGCTTCGCCATAGACACCATTGCGTGGGTAAAGCGGGTCGAAAGTGCCGACTTTTCCGTCGCCCAGGTCACTGTCGCCACTCGCGGCATCGATGCGCATGCCCAGGCGCGGTTGCCAGGGATGGATGAAGGTGAAGCCGCTGTCGCTCGACAACGCCCAGGCGCGGATCGACGCGTTGCCCAGATGGCCGGTCTGCCCGACGAGGTTCCAGCTCCAGTCCAGTGCCTGATGGCGGCCGAACAGCCGCGTGCCGAAGGTGTAGCGCTGCTCGTCACCCGACTCGCCGGCCAGGCTACGGTCGTCGGTTTCCAGGCCAAAGGCCAACAGGTCCATGTTCCAGGACGCCGACAGCGGCAAGGTACCGTAGAGCCCGTAGAATTTGATGTTGTTGTTGCTGCCGTCGTCCCAACTGTCTTCACCGATTTTCAGCGGGCGCACAGCGAATGCATCCAGCTTGCGTCCGTCCTTGAGGTTGAGGCTGGCGCGCACGCCGTCGAAGCTCAGGCGGATGTTCGGCGAGTCGCGGTAGGTGACCAGCATCTGGTCGCCAAAGCCCATCTCCTGGCGACCTACGCGTGTGGTATAGCGCCCTGCGGCGAAGTCGTAGTTGAAATCGACGAAGGCCTGTCGTACTTCATTGCGGCTTTCATCATTGGGCGAGTACAAGTCCTTGCCGAAGGCGCGGGTATTCTCGACCTGGACGAAGGTACGCACGGCATCGTCGAACAGGTGCAAGTCGGCATGGGCCTGCAGCCGTTGCAGCAGATAGGAATCGTCGTTCAGCCCGCGCAGGCCAAAGAAGGGTTTGTCCGAAGCATCGGCCCGGTAGCGGGCCTCAGCCCCGAGTTGCAGCCAGGCCGACTCTGACAGCCGATGGTAGCGCAGGCCATCGAAGGGGGCCGTGGCCTTGGCGGGGTCGTCGAGAAAGCGGTAGTCCTCGATCCAGCGAGGGGCCCCTGGCCTCCCCGGCCGGCTCTCTTCGAGCGGGCTGGCCGCGTGGGCGGACTGGCACAGCGAAAGCACTATGAGGGGCAGGCATACCCCGTTCAACGGCTTGATCATCAGAATTTCCCTTCACTTGTTTTTATAATTGTTCTTACAAACTGGATAACTCTGTTAACGATTATTTTTGTTAACCATATGCGCCGTCAATAGCGTTCTTTACGTGTACGAGGAATGATCAACATCAAGCGTTCGCTAATCGCACACTTCTGCAGCGCGCGGCTGCGGCATTCATTCATCCGTCGCTAGAATCCAGGGCGCACGGTCTATTCATAGGCCATGCGCTACTTTGAGCCCATTACAAAAACAAGAGTCCCCCCATGAATTGCCTCCGCCCCCTTGCCGCCCTCGGCGTGCTCATGCTCGGTGCCAGCCACGCCATGGCCGCACCAACCGTTAAACAACCAAACATTTTGTTGGTGGTCGCTGATGACCTCGGCTTTTCCGATTTGTCGGCCCTGGGCAGCGAAATCCAGACGCCCAACCTGGACAAACTGCTGGCTGACGGCCGCCTGATGCTCGACTTCCACGCGGCGCCCAGTTGCTCGCCGACCCGCGCGATGCTGATGTCCGGCAACGACCCGCACCTGGTCGGGCTGGGCATGATGTCGGAGACGCGCAAGCGCCTGCCGGCCGGTGCAGAGGTTCGCGCCGGCTACGAAGGCGTGCTCGGTGCCAATGTCGCGACCCTCGCCGAACTGCTGCATGACGCCGGCTACCGCACCTACATCGCCGGCAAGTGGCACCTGGGCATGCAACCGGCCCAGCAGCCACACAACCGCGGCTTCGACCAGGCCTACGTGCTGCTCGAAGGCGGCGCGGCGCACTTCAAGCAGGCCAATATGGACCTGCAGTCGAACTACAGCGCCACCTATCGCCACAATGGCGAGCCGATCGAGCTGCCCGACGACTTCTACTCCACCACCTGGTACACCGACCGCCTGATCGACGCGATCGACCAAGGCAAGGCCAGCAACAAACCGTTCTTCGCCTTTGCCGCCTATACCGCGCCGCACTGGCCGCTGCAGGCGCCGGATGCGTACCTGGCGCAGTACCGAGGCCGTTACGACCAAGGCTACGAAGTCATCGCCCACGAACGCCTGAAGCGCCAGCGTGAAGCCGGCCTGGTGCCCGCCGACTTCCCCCTGCAAGCACAATTGGAAGGTGTGCCGAGCTGGGCATCGCTGAGCGATGAACAAAAACGCCAGTCCGCGCGCACCATGGAGGTATACGCCGCCATGGTCACAGCCCTGGACGCCGAGGTGGGGCGCCTGGTGGAACACCTGCGCAAGACCGGCGAGCTGGAAAACACGATGATCCTGTTCATGTCCGACAACGGTCCGGAGAACGCCACCCGTGTCGATCCCGAGTGGATCAAGGCAAACTTCGATAACCATCTGGACAACTATGGCCGCCGCGATTCGTTCCTGATGATCGGCTCGGCCTGGGCCCAGGTCAGTGCCCTGCCCAGCCGTCGCTACAAGATGACCACCTACCAGGGCGGCATCCGCGTACCGGCCTTTGTCTACTACCCGGCCACCATCAAGGCCGGCCGCAGCGAAGAGCTGGCCAACGTCCGCGACATCATGCCGACCCTGCTGCAACTGGCCGGTGCGCCGATGCCCGGCGTCAACTACCGCAACCGCGATATCGTGCCGCCGCAAGGCACATCGGCGCTGAACTACCTGCAAGGCAAGGACAGCCAGATCCACGCCCATGACGAAGCCATGGGCTGGGAAATCAACGGCAGCGCCTCGTTGCGCAAGGGCCCACTGAAGCTGGTGTGGGATGCCACTGACAGCAAGCCGAGCTGGCACTTGTATGACCTGCACAAGGACCCTGGCGAGCACCACGACATCGGCGCAGGGCACCCCGAGCAGGTGGCGCTGATGCTGCGCGACTGGAAGGCTTATGCCCAGCGCGGCAACATCGCGATCGATGCCGACGGCCGTCCGGCCAGCCCAATCCTGGTCAAGCAGCAATGATCGCTCGGGCAGCCGGCTGCGCAGCACTCGCCGCCGGCCTGCTCGCCGCCTATGCACTGTGGCCACAGGCCCCGGCGCCGGCGCTGCTGTGTGCGGGCTACAGCGGCCTGCCCGCGCAGCGCCAAGGCCCTTGGCGAGACGGCATGGTGCATGTCCCAGGCGGCGAGTTCAGCTTTGGTTCAAGCCGCTTTTACGACGAAGAAGGCCCGCCTCACCCTGCCAAGGTGTCCGGCTTCTGGATTGACGTGCATCCGGTCACCAACGCCCAGTTCGCGAGCTTCGTCAAGGCCACCGGGTATGTCACCCATGCCGAGCGCGGTACCCGAATCGAGGACGACCCTACCCTGCCCGACGCGCTGCGGGTTCCGGGTGCGATGGTGTTTCATCAGGGTGCGGACGTGCTAAGCCCCGGTTGGCAGTTCGTGCCCGGCGCCAACTGGCGACACCCGCAAGGGCCGGGCAGCAGCCTGGTCGGGCTGGACAATCATCCGGTGGTGCAGGTCGCCCTGGAAGATGCCCAGGCCTATGCCCGCTGGGCAGGCCGCGAACTGCCCAGCGAGGCGCAGCTGGAGTACGCCATGCGCGGTGGCCTGACCGATGCCGACTTCAGCTGGGGTAGCACCGAGCAGCCCAAGGGCAAGCTCATGGCCAATACCTGGCAGGGCCAGTTCCCCTATCGCAATGCGGCAAAGGATGGCTTTACCGGTACATCGCCCGTGGGTTGCTTCCCGGCCAATGACTTTGGCCTGTTCGATGCCGGCGGCAATGTCTGGGAGCTGACTAGCACGGGCTATCGGCCAGGCCATGACGCACAGCGCGACGCCTGGCTCGACCCCTCAGGCCCGGCCCTGAGTGACAGCTTCGACCCGGCAGACCCCGGCGTGCCGGTGGCGGTGATCAAAGGCGGCTCGCACCTGTGTTCGGCGGATCGCTGCATGCGCTACCGCCCCTCGGCACGCCAGCCGCAGCCGGTGTTCATGACGACCTCGCACGTGGGTTTCAGAACGATTCGGCAATGAATGGCAACGGCGTGGCGGCCGCGTCGATGGCCGCCACCTGCCGGTCGAGGTCGGGCAGCAGGTAGCTGAGGAAGAACCCAACGCTTTCCTGCTTTTCCCGGCGCTGCGCCGACCCCTCTGGCAACACCTGGATGCAACGGGCGCTGCGGGCCCAGGCGAAGGCCTGCAGCGCCGTTGCGCACAACTGCAGGAAAGCACCCGCGGCGCGGTACGGGAATTCGGGATCGTCCACGGTCATCGACAGCACTTTGACCAGCATTGCCTCCAGCGTGTCGCACGCACTGCCCAACGCGGTGGCGGCTGCGCCAGCGTCCGCAGCGGCCTCGGTACGCAACTCACACAGCAGCAGGGCGAAACCGTCCCCCCCATCGCCCAATACCTTGCGCAGCATCAGGTCATTGGCCTGTATCTCGTTGGTGCCTTCGTAGATCATTGCGATGCGGCTGTCGCGCAAGGTCTGCTCGATGGCAAACTCCTGGGTGTAGCCATAGCCACCGAACACCTGCAAGGCCTGGCTTGCCAGGCTGAACCCCTGCTCGGTGAAGGCCGCCTTGATGATGGGCGTCAGCAGCGCCGCCAATGTCGCGGCCTTCGCCCGTTGTGCAGGCTCGACGGCGGCGTCGGCGATATCCAGCCACTGGGCCGTCCAGTAGGCCAGCGCGCGCATCCCCTCGGTACGCACCCGCAACTCCAGCAGGACCCGCCGCATGGCCGGGTGCAGGTGGATCGGGTCGGCGCCTTGGGCGCCCCCCTTGGCCCGACCCGGGGCAGTCATCTGGCGCCGCTCCAGGGCATAATCGCGGGCCTGTTGCCAGGCCGCCTCGGCATGCCCCAACCCTTGCAAGCCAACATGCAGCCGCGCGGAATTCATCATCACGAACATCGCCGCCAGGCCACCATGGGGCTGACCCACCAACCAGCCGCGGGCGCCCTCCAGGCGTAGTGCGCAGGTGGCGCTGCCACGGATGCCCAGCTTGTGTTCCAGGCCGTCGCAGTACAGCGCATTGCGCTGGCCATCCTCCATCCATTTCGGCACCAGCAACAGCGAAAGCCCGCGGCTGCCGGACGGCGCATCCGGCAACCGGGCCAACACCAGGTGGAGTATGTCGCGGGTCAGGTCGTGTTCGCCGCCAGAGATGAACAGCTTGTTGCCACTGACCGCGTAGCTACCGTCGCCCAAGGGCACGGCGCGGCAGCGCAACAGGCTGAGATCGCTACCGGCCTGGGGTTCGGTCAGGCACATGGTAGGCAAGGTGCCACCGCTGACGATGCCAGGCAGATAGCGCGCCTGCAGCTCGGCCGATGCATGGGTTTTCAGGCACAGGTAGGCGCCGTGGGCAATGCCGGTATACATGGCCCAGCCATGGTTGCTGCCGAACAGCATCTCTTGCAAGGCCGCCTCCAGCACTAGCGGCAGCCCTTGGCCGCCAAGCGCCGGGGCGCATGCCAGGGACGGCCAGCCACCGTCGACATAGGCGCGATAAGCCGCCGGGAATCCGTCCGGGGTGCGCACCTCCCCGCCCGCCATCTGGCAGCCCTGGCGATCGCCCGAGCTGTTCAATGGGGCCAGCACCTGCTCGCAGAAACGGGCCGCCTCTTCCAGTACCTGGGCTGCCAGGTCGAGGTCAACGTCGGCATACGCCGGTAATTGCGCCCAGGCCTGATCGGCCCGCAGCCAGTGTTGCAAGACGAACTGCATGTCGCGCAGGGGCGCCTTCCAGGTCATCGGATACCTCCGGGTCAGGCAATGAAATGGGGGTTTTCGATCAGCAGCGCCATGCCTTGGCCACCGCCGATGCACGCCGCTGCGATGCCATAGCGCAAGTTGCCGTCGCGCAATTGACGGGCCAAGGTGTGGACCAGGCGCAGACCTGTAGCGGCCAATGGGTGACCGAGGGCGATAGCGCCGCCATGGACATTGAGCTTGTCCACATCGAGTTCGAGCGCCTGGGCCACCGCCAGCACTTGGGCGGCCTGGGCCTCGTTGATTTCCAGGCGATCGATCTGCTCCAGGCGCAGGCCGCTGCGCTCGAGCAGCAAGGTAATGGCCGGCGCCGGCCCGATGCCCATGAGGCCCGGCGGCACGCCAACGGCCGTGGCCATCAGCAAGCGCGCCAAAGGCGGATGAGTGCAATCGGAGTAGCGCGTGACCAAGGCTGCCGCCGCACCATCGACCACCGCACAACTGTTGCCAGCCGTCTGCACGCCACCGGCGTGCACCGGGCGCAGCCGAGACAGTGCGGCCGCATCGGTAGGCCGTGGGTGGCTGTCCTGGCTGACCTCACTCACGCCACGCGGCAATGCGATGCCGCGTGGCTGGCAGCCTTCTGCCTCTAATGCCTGCGCGGTGACGCTGACGATTTCCTCGTCGAACCAGCCCTGCGCCTGGGCTTGCAGGGCCCGCTGATGGCTGCGCAGGGCCCAGGCATCCACTGTTTCACGGGCCAGGCCATAGGCACGGGCCAGGTTTTCCGCAGTACCGATCATGTCCACACCGGCAGCCGGGTCGTACAGGGCTTCCCAGAGAAAGTCCTTGAACCCGACCGGCGCACCCAGGCGAAAACCGCCCCGGTGTTCATAGGCCGCGATCGGATTGCGCGACATCGACTCCGCACCCACGCACAGCACCTGGCGGGCGCCACTGCGCAGCTGCTCACCGGCCTGACGCAACAGTTCAAGGCCCGTGCCGCAGATACGCTGCACCGCCAGTGCCGGTACCGCCTGCGGCACGCCACAGTAGAGGCCGACATGGCGTGGCAGCATATAGGCATCGAAGCTGGCCTGGGCCATGCTGCCAGCGAGCACGCTGTCTACCGCCTGAGGGGTGGCAGCTGCACGTGCCAGCACCGCACGGCCGGCCTGAATGCCCAGGTCGATGGGCGAGATCGCGGCCAATGCGCCCCCCAGGTCGATCCAGGGCGTACGCACCATCTGGACGATGGCCGTGTCCTCGAAGACGGTGCACAGCCCGGCCGCACTCAAGGCCGCACCTTGGCGTGCAATGCGTCGGGGTCTTCGCCACGGTACAGCGCCTCGACCTGAGCGGCGCGCCGCTGCAGCACGGCGCGCTGATTGATCGAGCCCTTGTCGGTGATTTCACCAGCGTCGATCGACGGCGGCTCGGCCAGCAGCGACAGCCATTCGATACGGCTGGCGTTGCCCAGGGCATCGCGGTTCAATCGCTCCAGCCAGCCAGCGAACCAACTACGCACGGTGTCGTTGGCCAGCACTTGGGTATCGCTGGCATCCTCTGCCAGCCCTGCCAGCCGCCGGCACTCGGGCAGGCGTGGGAACACCAGCAGGCCAAGGCATTCGCGGTCCGGCGCGGTGACCACAATGTCCTGCACATAAGGCGAGCCCTCCAGCACCGCGCGGTTGCGCAGCGGGCCGACACTGACGAATACCCCGGACGAGAGCTTGAAGTCCTCCGCAATACGGCCATCGAACATCAGGCCAAGCTCGGGCTGCCTGGCATCGGCCAGCTTCAACGCGTCACCCGAACAGTAGAACCCCTCCTCGTCGAACGCCTCGGCGGTCTGCTGCGGCGAGCGCCAGTAGCCTGGCATGATATGCGGGCCACGGAAGCGCGCCTCGAGCTTGTCACCCACCGGCACCAGCTTCACTTCGCAGCCAGGTGCCGGCAGCCCGACATAGCCGGCCATCGACAAAGGCCCGGTGGTGAAGGTGCACGATGGCGAAGCTTCGGTCATGCCAAGGCCGGCCATCATGCGGATGCGTTCGCCGCAGTGTTGCTCGGCAATGCGGTCCAACCGGTCCCAGACGCTTTGCGACAGGCCTGCGGCGGCAAAGAAGAACAGCTTGATGCGGGCAAAGAACACCTCGCGCAGCGCGGGGTCCTGCTCCAGTGCCTTGACCAGCTCCTCCCAGCCCTTGGGTACGGTGAGGTAGGCCGTGGGGGAAATCTCGCGCAGATTGCGCAGGGTCTCGGCGAAGCCTTGTGGGGTTGGCTTGCCGGCGTCGAGGTAGAAGCTGCCACCGTTGTACAGCACGATGCCGAGGTTGTGGCTACCGCCGAACGTGTGGTTCCACGGCAGCCAGTCCACCAGCACCGGCGGCTCCTCGGCGAACGTCGGAAAAGTCTGCAGAAGCATCTGCTGATTGGCGCACAGCATGCGCTGGGTGGTGATCACCGCCTTGGGCAGCTTGGTCGAGCCCGAGGTGAAGAGGAATTTGGCGATGGTGTCCGGCCCGGTGGCGGCGAAAGCCGCATCGGCCGCCGCCAGGTCACCCGGTTGCAACAGGCTGTCGAAGCTTATATGGGGGCGACCTGCGACCTGGCCACGCACGCTGATCACGCCGACCGAATCGTTCAGCACCGCCTCGAAGGCGCGCTGGAACGGCTGGCTGTCGCTGACGAAGACCACTCCGGGGGTGAGCACCTCGCAGACATGCCGCAACTTGGCGAAGTCTTGCGACAACAGCGCGTAGGCCGGCGACACCGGGCAATAGGCAATACCGGCATACATGGCGCCGAGGGCGATTTGCAGGTGTTCGATGTCGTTGCCGGAAAGCAGCGCCAGCGGGCGCTCGGCACTGAGGCCCAGTCCTAGCAAGTTGGCGGCGATGGTGCGCACATCGGCGAGCATCTGCACGTAGCTGATCGAACGCCAGGCACCGTCTGCCTGGCGTGCCGCGATGAAAGTGGTGTCCGGGCGCACCTGGGCCCAATGCACCAGGCGCTCGAGCAGGCGCGCCGGCAGCGGCGCCAGTGGCTCGACAGGTTGCATGCGCAGCACGTCGTCGACGTGGCTGACCTGCACCCGGGGATGGCCGATGGCCACCTGGCGGTAGCGCGGACGTTGGCCAGGGTCGATCGACCCTGAGCGGGCTTCGTTATTCACGCAGGTTGCTCCTTGTTCTTGTTGTACATCCTGCCGCCGCCCGGTATTACGGGCGGCGGTCATCTTGCCGGTGGCCTGGGCCTGCAGCGGCTAGATGGGATAGTGACGTGGGCCGTGCTGGAGGGTGACCCAGCGCAACTGGGTGAACTGATCGATGGCCGTGCGGCTGCCGAAGCTGCCGTAGCCGCTGGACTTGACCCCACCAAACGGCATCTGTGCTTCGTCGTGAACGGTCGGGCCGTTGATATGGCAGATACCTGACTCCACCCGTTGGGCCAAGGCCAGGGCGCGGCTGGTGTCGCGGCTGAAAATGGCCGATGACAGACCAAACTCCGAGTCGTTGGCCAACTGCAGCAAGGCTTCGTCGCCTTCGGCGCGCAGCACCACCGCCACCGGGCCGAAGGACTCCTCGCGGTACAAGCGCATGCTGGCATCGACGTTGTCGAGCAAGGTCGGTTGCAGGATGCTGCCCTCCAGCTGGCCGCCACAAACCAAGCGCGCGCCCTTGGCCACGGCATCGTCGATCAGTGCCTTGATGCGCTCGCCGGCCGCTGCGCTGACCAGCGAGCCGAGCACCGAGGTGCTGGCCTGGGGATCACCTGCAGGCAGCCCGGCGATCTTCACCGCCAGCTTGTCGACGAAGGCGTCGGCAATACGGCTGTCCACCACAAGGCGCTCGGTGGACATGCAGATCTGCCCCTGATTGAAGTAGGCACCGAAGGCCGCCGCTTCGACCGTGGCGTCCAGGTCGGCATCGTCGAGCACCAGCAAAGGCGCCTTGCCGCCCAGTTCGAGCAGGGCCGGCTTGAGGTGGCGGGCCGCCAGTTCGCCGACGATGCGCCCGACGTGCGTCGAACCGGTGAAGTTGACCCGGCGTACCGCAGGGTTGGCGATCAGCCGCTCGACGATGGCCGGGGCATCCTGCGGCGCATTGCTGATGACATTGACCACGCCGTCGCCGATGCCTGCATCGTGCAGCACCTGGCCGATCAGCCGATGGACCGCCGGGCTCAGCTCCGAGGCCTTGAGCACCACGGTGTTGCCGCAGGCCAGCGGCATGGCAATGGCACGCGTGGCCAGTATCACCGGGGCGTTCCACGGCGCGATGCCCAACACCACGCCGCAGGGCGCGCGCAGGGCCATCGCGAAGCTGCCGGGAACGTCCGAGGGGATCACTTCACCGGTGATCTGCGTGGTCATGGCTGCAGCCTCGCGCAGCATGTTGGCGGCCAACTTCACGTTGAAGCCATACCAGTTGGCCATGGCCCCGGTTTCACCGGCAGCGGCGATGAACTCGCCAGCCCTCGCCTGCAACAGATCAGCACCTGCCAGCAAGCGGCTGCGCCGCTCGCCCGGCGCCAGGGCGGCCCAGGCCGGAAACGCCGCACTGGCAGCAGCCACGGCGGCATCGGCATCGGCCAGTGTGGCGGCAGCAACTTGCGACACCACCTCGCCGGTCGCCGGGTTACAGCGCTCGAAGGTTCGTCCATCGCTGGCGGGACGCGACTGCCCGCCAATCAGCAAAGGCACCTGCAACATGCTCATTCCTCTTGTTGTCGTTATAGAGAAATACCTGCGGGCTTTGGCGCGGCACACCGCCGCCCGCGGTGCGACTCAGCGCTTGTAGGCCTGCAGGCCTGGCTTGATGCTCTTGTCGTCGAGGAACTGCTTCATGCCCTGCTCGCGGCCACCTGTCGTGTCCAGCAGGCGAGACTGGTCGAGCTTGGCGTAGAGGTAGTCTTCGTTCTGTTCCCAGGTCAGCTCGCGGCAGCGCTTGAAGCCATTCTTCGCGGCGCGCAGCACCACCGGGTTCTTTTCCAGCAGGTTCAGCGCCAACTCGCGGGTGGTCTCACGCAGCTCGGACAGCGGCACGCTGTCGTTCACCAGGCCCATCTCGGCAGCCTTGCGGCCATCGAAGGTCTTGCCGGTCATGATGTAGTACAGCGACTGACGATGGCCAACGGTATCGGCCATGGCCTTGCTGACCAGGTTGCCAGGCGGGATGCCCCAGTTGATTTCCGACAGGCCGAAGGTCGCTTCATTGGCGCAGATCGCCAGGTCGCATGCCACCAGTGGGCTGAAGCCACCGCCGAAGCACCAGCCGTTGACCATGGCGATGGTCGGTTTGGCATACAGACGCAGCAACTTCCATTGCCATTGCGAGGCTTCGCGACGAATCTTTTCCTGGAGGATCTCCGGACCGGCGTCCACCTCGCGGAAGTACTCCTTCAGGTCCATGCCGGCGGTCCAGGACTCGCCAGCACCGGTCAGCACCAGCACGCCAGCGTCGGCGTCCTGCTCGAGGGTTTCCAGCACGTCGACCATTTCCCGGTTCAGCGTGGGGCTCATGGCATTGCGTTTTTCCGGGCGATTGAGGGTCACCCAGGCGATGCCCGATTCCAGTTCGACCTTCACGGTGGTCCAGCGGCCTTCGTATTTGCTCATGGTTCTGCACTCTTGTTGTTCGGGGTGATGGGCTCACGCTAACGGGTCAAATTAGTTATGTCAATTAACCATTAACAAAATTATCTTTGCACAGAGGTTGGCGCGCTGCCTTTTTGCCCGACCTGCTCTAGCCGGATCGCAGAAGGACAGGCAAAATAGGTAACTTTCTTACCCATGACCGAGGAGCATGAACCCTGATGGCTAGGTCTGCCCGTACTACCGACGACGCTTGCGTGGCTGCTCCTGTGGGAGAAGGGGTGCTTGAAGACTTGATCGGCTACGCCTTGCGACGCGCGCAATTGAAGCTGTTTCAGAACCTTATCGCCCGGCTCTCGGCCCATGACCTGCGCCCGGCACAATTTTCCGCCCTGGCGATCATCGACCAGAATCCCGGGCTGATGCAGGCCGACCTGGCGCGTGCGCTGGCTATCGAACCGCCGCAAGTCGTGCCAATGCTGAACAAACTGGAAGAGCGCGCGCTGGCCGTGCGCGTGCGGTGCAAACCGGACAAACGCTCGTACGGGATTTTCCTGAGCAAATCGGGCGAAGCCCTGTTGAAGGAGTTGAAGCACATCGCCGCTGACAGCGATCATCAGGCGACATCCAACCTGTCGGATGACGAGAGGACTGAACTGTTGCGGTTATTGAAAAAAATCTACAGAGACTGACTCCGTCTGCCCAGCGTGGTGAAATCCGATCGACCTGTAGCGCCTCTTTGACGTCCCAAGAAAGCACCTTGGCAAATCAACCCAGAGGCGAGGTACTCATGAACGACCGCATCATCGCGTTTTTCAGCGACACCACCGTATTTGGCATCTCCATTCTCAATCTGCTGGTGGCGCTGACAGTCGCCATCGTGACCTTCCTGGTCGCCCGTGCCGCAATCAGCTTCCTGATACGCCGGATACGGCGGTGGTCCGAACACGAAGGCCCATTGAGCCAGGTAATGGCCAAGGTGCTTTCCGGCACCAGCAACTTTCTGTTGTTGCTGGCCTCATTGCTGGTGGGCCTGAGCATGCTCGACCTGCCCGAGCGCTGGCTGAGCAGGGTCAGCAGCCTGTGGTTCGTGGTCGCGGCCCTGCAGATTGGCCTGTGGGCCAACCGCGCCATCGGCCTGGGCCTGAGCCGCTACTTCGCCCGCCACCGCACCGACGGCCTGAACCAGGGCAGCGCGCTGGCTACCCTTTCGGCCTGGGGCGCGCGAGTACTGCTGTGGTCTGTGGTGGTGCTGGCGATGCTGTCGAACCTGGGGGTGAACATCACCGCCTTCGTCGCCAGCCTTGGCGTGGGCGGCATCGCAGTGGCGCTGGCTGTGCAGAATATCCTTGGCGACCTGTTCGCTTCGTTGTCGATCGCCGTGGACAAGCCGTTCGAGATCGGTGACTTCATCGTCATCGGGCCCCTGGCGGGTACCGTTGAACACGTCGGCCTGAAGACTACACGCATCCGTAGCCTCGGCGGCGAACAGATCGTCATGGCCAATGCCAGCATGATCAGCAGCACCATCCAGAATTACAAGCGCCTGCAGGAACGTCGCATCGTGTTTGAGTTCGGGCTTTCCTACGACACGCCCACCGAGGCCGTGAAGAAAGCGCCAGGCATCGTAGAAGACGCCATCAAGACCCAGGAGCAGGCGCGTTTCGATCGTGCTCACCTGCGCGGCTTCGGCAAAGAGGCGCTGGAGTTCGAGTGTGTCTATATCGTCCAAGACCCAGGCTACAACCTGTACATGGACATTCAGCAGGCGATCAACTTCAGGCTGCTGGAGCGGTTCTCGAAGATCGGAGCCAAGTTCGCCGTGCCGGTGCGTGCGATCAAGGTCACGGCATTGCCAGAAGCCTCCGGCCTGCATGGCCAGGCTCGCGAAGGCCTGGGCCTCAGAGGGGCTTGAATCTGTCAACTTGCCCAGAGCGCCAGACAGGCGCGACGCAGGGCGTGCTCATGGACGCGCCCTGCCCACCCTGAACGCTATTTCAGCGCCGCGATGAAGCTGTCTTTCAGCACTTCGAGAAGGAAGTCCGCATTGGCCCGGCTGAAAATCATCGAGGGCCGCATTTTCAGCACGTTGTCATGCGGGCCTTCGGTGCCGATCAATACGCCGCGCTCCCGGGCGCCATCCGCCACTTTTCTGGCCAGGGCCGTGGCTGGCGCCTTCGACTGGCGGTCGGTGACCAGCACGACGCCGAGAAACAGGCCCAATCCGCGCACATCACCAATCACGTCGAATTGCTGCTGAAGCTTGCGCAAACCATCGAGCAGGTAATGGCCGACATTCAAGGCGTTTTCTTTCAACCGGCCGCGCTCGATTGCATCGAGCACCGCCAGGCCTACCGCACATGACACCGGGTTACCGGCGAAGGTGTTGAAATACTCCATGCCGTTGTTGAAAGCATCGGCAACCTCGCGCGTGGTCACTACCGCCGACATCGGGTGGCCGTTACCAATGGGTTTGCCCATGCTGACGGCATCCGGGACCACGCCCTGGGTCTCGAATGCCCACCAGTGGCTGCCGACCCGGCCAAACCCGACCTGAACCTCATCGGCCAGGCACAGCCCACCTTCGGCTCGCACCATGGCGTACACCTCCTTGAGGTAGTGTTCGGGCAAAAACACCTGCCCCGCCACGCTCGGGATCGACTCGGCAATGAAAAAACCGGGGCGCTTGCCTGCCTTGCGCATGGCGTCCAGCTGCTCTGCCACCGACTCGGCAAAGCGCTTGCCGTGCGCTTCCACGGGCCAGTGCTCGGGGGCGTAGTAGCTGTCCGGGACTACGGCCTCGTAAACATGCGCCGCCCTGCCCTTGCCCGCCTTGCGCTTGTACTTGTAAGGGCTCAGATCGATCAGTTCCTGCGTGGTGCCGTGGTAGGCCCAGTCCAGCACGATCGCCTGATCACTGCCTGTGTAGTTGCGCGCCATACGCAGCATCAGGCTGTTGGCCTCACTCCCCGAGCAGCCAAAGGACGCTACGCAAAGGCCCTTTGGCAAAGTGCCGGTCAGGCGTTCGGCGTATTCGACGATGTTGTCGTGCAGGTAGCGGGTATTGGTGTTGAGCAGCGCAGCCTGGCGGGTCAAGGCTTCGACCACGTCGGGATGACCATGGCCCAGGTGGCAGACGTTGTTGAAGCAGTCCAGGTAGGCCCGCCCGAAGTTGTCGATCAGCCATACGCCATCCCCGCGCACGAACTTGATCGGGTCGGTGTACGAAATGGACAGGTTGGGTAGCAGCAGTTCCTTGCGCCTGGCAATGATCTGGGCCTTGGTCATCCCCTGCTGGCTGTAGGTCTCTGGCGGGATACCCGCCAGGGCCGAGGCATCGGGGAACAGGTCGGCCCACGCGTCGCGGTACGCTGGCTCACCCACGCCAATGACCTCGCACGCGCTCAGCCGGGTATCGGTGACCACCTGCAGATGCAGGTGGGGAATCCAGCCGCCGTTCTCGTGATCGCTGCCCATGTAGCCGACCAGGTCGCCAGCTTCAAGCTTGTCACCGGCCTGCAAACGGCTGAGCGCCTCGTGGGCCATGTGCCCCCAGAGTGTCAGAAAGGGCGGGCAACCGGGTGGGGTATGCTCAAGCATCACCAGGCCGCCATAACCCAGCGGGCCTGGCTCGACCTCGACGCTTCTGACGGTGCCGGCAATCGGTGCGTACAGCGGCGTACCCGCTGGCATCAGCAAATCTACCCCCACATGCAGGGTCCGGTACTGCCCCTTGATGAAGCGAGACTCAAAGGCGCTGTCGGTATAGACGGCACGTACCTCGCCCCATGGGCCGATGCCCAGCGGGGCCTTGTGCGCGGCAGAGAATTCATTCCACCACCGCGTCGCATCTGCAGGGCGCTGCTGGGCCGAGGCAATGGTCATCGCATGGCTGGCATCGCCAAACGGCGCGATGACCTTGTCCAGAATGGCGGCTGACGGGCGCACCAGGTCGGCAAACGACTTGTGGTTGTCGGCAATCCAGCGGCGGACTTCCCCCGCACCTTCGATGGCATCGAAACCACAGGCCTTGCGCAAAATGCCGGTGGCCAACCGTGGGTTCATCGAATCGAGCTGTTCCAGTAGACGCCAGGCAGGCGCTTCACTGATCGCCAGATAGGGGTTGTCGTCTGTCTGATCCTGCCGGGAAGCGGAGAACGTGACGCTGATGACCAAGCGCATGGCAATAAGGTTGAACAGCACATCAAGCTCTTGCGCTTGCAACGGGTACTTCTCATGGAAGCCGGCCACCAGCGCAGCTGCAGCGCCGATCGGGTCGTCCATGTCGAGAATGGCGTAGGCGCTGGCGATCGCGACCTCGGCAATCAGAACGGTGTGCACGGCATCGCCAAAATCGATGAAGCCAGTCACGTTACCGGCCGTTTCGGCATCGACCAGGATGTTCCAGTCGTTGGCGTCGTTGTGGATCACCTGGGCCCGAAGGGACGCCAGCTTCGGCTGTACAGCCTGTTCGAACCGGGCGATGAAGCGCTCGGCAATGGCCCGGCGATCAGGGTCCTTGATGCAGTGCAGCCGCGAGCGGGAACGCGCAGCGTGGCGTAAGTCCCAGTCCAGGTCACGGACTGCGCCCGGGTGCATGAAGCCCTGCAGGGCACGGTCAAGTTCACCGAGTGCCTGGCCGAAGTTTCTCATCAGCGCCAGGGAGCGTCTGGCCTTGGCAAGTGGTGTGCCGGCCAGCCAGCTGACCAGGCGCACAGCGTGCTTTTCACCGGTGCTGCTGGCCACAGACGGCAGGTAGTCGCCAGTCACGCTGGCCCGCAGGTGTGGCACGCCCAAATGCGCGCCATGCACGGCCAGGTGATCGAGTAGCGCGGTTTGAAACTCGCTTTCTACCCTGGGCTCGCTGGCATTGACGATTTTCAGTATCCAGCCTGCATCTACGCCCGTATCCAGCCGGTAATTGCGATCACGTTCCCCATCCAGGGGCGTTGCAGTGCCGGTGACATTGAAGAAATCTTTTGCAAGGCCCTCTGCATCGCTTGCCGAAAACCGAGGTGCCGGGTGGGAAAGGTCTGTCATATCATCAGGTTCCGAGCGCGCGAATTGTTTTTGCAATAGCTTGTCATGCGCCGCCTAAACGGACACCCTGCATACGGTCGGGCGCAACAGGCATTATGCCGGTACCGGCCGGCATAATGACGGCAAGCTTATCAAGGGGGTGGAATGCGTGATCTGGACGCTAAAGATCGTGAGATTCTTGAGGTACTGTCAAAGGACGCGCGCATTGCGCTCAAGGCACTAGCCGGCCGCATAGGCCTTTCCAGAAGCGCCACCACCGAGCGGGTAGCCAACCTTGAACGCAGCGGGATCATTCGCGGTTATCGCGCTGACATCGGCGAAATAGACGCCAACGTGATACGCGCGATCTTGCTGGTGACGTTGCAGCGCACGCCTGCCATGGGGCTGCTCGACCAGTTGGCAACGGACGCGCGCGTACGGCGGGTTTCGTCGGTGAGCGGTCAGCTTGACCTGGTGGTTGAAGTGGAGACCCGGACGATCGACGACCTCAACCAGGTACGCGACAACGTGGCACGTCACGAATCGGTGGATGACATCACCACGTCGGTAGTCCTGCGCCGTGACATCGACCGGCAGGGCGCCTGATACCTGCAAAGGCAGTATTCACCCCTGCCTCAGAGGTGTCGAAGCACGCCCTGAATCTCGCGAACGATCTGCCGCGTTGCCTCGTCGACAGTCCCTTCATTGCGGCACAGCACCCAGCCTTGCTCTGCAACTGCACGCTCGAACGCCTCGGTACAGGCAACCTGTTCATCCAGGTTATGGATCACCGTACTGCCCAGCCCACGTGTGCGCGCCGCGGCCCTTGCCCATGAGGTTTCAGGCGTTGTGACCACCCCGAGATGCAGATCGGGTACTTGCACGTTCCGTTCGAGGTTCAGGCGCAGGATCTTGTCAAACGGCACTGTGCGGCGAAACGCAGCGTCAGAGGGGTACCAGCGATCAATCAGGATGATGCTGTCAGCGGGCTGCCTGGGCAGTACATGCCGGGAAATCCAGGCGCGGCTTTCAGCGAAGCGCTCGCAAACCTTGAACTCAAGGTCCTGGCAAGGGCTTCTGGAAAGCTGGTTGACCAGGGCCATGGTCTCGCCACGGTGAGGGTCATTCTTTCTTTCGCAGAGGCGGATCACCTTGTTCCCGTCCAGCCGCAACGCTTGAGTGACGGCCTCCAGCAGCGTGGTCTTGCCGGTACCCTTGGGCCCATCGATGGAAATAAACAGTGGGCGGTTCATCTTGCAATACCAGTTGGCTCAAGCGCGGGATGAGACCATTGATCACAGCTGCCTTCAAGCGATTCTCGACAAGAGCACATCTGTACTCCAAAGCTGACTGATCAGCAGCAGCGCACCGCCCTGGGAATGGAGCGGCCCACCATCCCCAAGGCGTTCAATGCCTGCTAGGCTGACGGACGATGGCGGACCTGCTGCCCGCCTCCCCTTACCCACAGGCACGGGCCGATGACCTACAACCCCCAAGTTAACCTGACCAACTGCGACCGGGAGCCGATCCAGATTCCCGGGAGCATCCAGCCCCATGGCTGCCTGCTGGCCTGTGATGCCTCAGCGACCGTGGTGCTGCGCCATTCGATCAACACCCCACAAGTGCTGGGTGTAACAAACGATATCAATGGTCAGAAACTGCACGCAGTGCTGGGCGACGAGGTCGCGCATACGCTTCGCAACGCACTCGCCCGTACCCGGGATGCCTCGCGACCCGCGCTCAGTTTCGGCGTGACGCTGCCCAACGGCGAGGCCGTCGACATCGCCGCCCACTTGTACAAAGGCACGGCAATCCTCGAATTCGAACCCGCCGGCGCGAGCATCGCCGAGCCGATCGAGCTGGCGCGCACGCTGATTGCCCAACTGCGCGAAATCGACCAGACCAGCAAGCTGTTCCGCGACGCCGCCCGTTTTGTCCGGGCGGTGCTCGGTTACGACCGAGTAATGATCTACCAGCTGGGAGCAGACGGCGCCGGCAAGGTGGTTGCCGAGGCCAAGCGTGGCGACCTCGAAAGCTTCATGGGCCAGTATTTTCCTGCCTCCGATATCCCCCAGCAGGCCCGCGCGCTCTACCTGCGCAACCCGATCCGGGTAATCTCCGACGCCCAGTTCAAAACGGTCGCCATCAACCCGGTGCTCGACCCCTCGGGCGAACCGCTCGACCTGTCCTACGCGCACCTGCGCAGCGTCTCGCCGATCCATTGCGAATACCTGTGCAACATGGGCGTAGGCGCCTCGATGTCGATTTCCGTCATCGTCAACGGCGAGCTGTGGGGAATGATTGCCTGCCATCACTACGCACCACGCACGCTGGCCATGGGACAACGTGTGGCCGCCGAGATGTTCGGCGAGTTCTTCTCCCTGCATATCGAGACCCTGCGTAGCCGGCAAAAACTCGAAGCCGCCGTGCGCATCCACAAAGCGCTGGACAGCCTGCTGCGCGACGCCAATCAGACGGCGGACATTGATGGGTTCTTCCATGCACGCCTGCCCCGGTTGATGTCGCTGATTCCCTGCGACGGCATCGGCATGTCGCTGCTAGGCCGCTGGTCGTGCGCAGGGCTGGCGCCGCCCCAAACGGCCGTGCCTGATCTGCTGCGCCTGGCAGACATGGTCAGCGAAGGCCGAATCTGGGCGTCCAATCGCCTGTCGACAGTGCTCCCGTCGGCCCAGGCGTATTTTAATGACGTGTCGGGTGTGCTGATCATCCCGATGTCGCAACACCCAAGGGATTACTTGATCTTCTTCCGCAAGGAGGTGGTCGAGACACTCGACTGGGCCGGGGACCCGAACAAGACCTATGACAGCGGTGCGTTGGGCGACCGCCTGACGCCCCGCAAAAGCTTCGCCATCTGGAAAGAAACCGTTCACCAGCAGTCGCTACCCTGGACCGAGCAGGACCGCCAGTTTGGCGATGCCATCCGTACCGCTATCGTAGAAGTGGTGCTGCACAACAGCGAGCTGCTCGCCAGTGAACGCGCCAAGGCTGAAGTACGCCAGCGCATGCTCAACGAAGAGCTCAACCACAGGGTCAAGAACATCCTGTCGCTGATTGGTGCGCTGGTTGCCCATCCGACCCCGGAGAGCCAGACCCTGCAGGACTATGTGGCAACGCTGAAAGGGCGTATCCAGGCATTGTCGTTGGCCCACGACCAGGTGGTGCGCGGTGACGGTGGCGGGCGCCTGACGAACCTGCTGGAGGCCGAGCTTTCGCCCTATCGCACGGCTGCCAGCGTGATCGAATTGCAGGGCCCGAACGTCATCCTCGATGCGCGCGCTTACTCGGTCATGGCCCTGGTGCTGCACGAACTGGCCACCAACGCGGCCAAGTATGGTGCACTATCGCGGGCCGGCGGCAAGCTTTCGGTGAGCTGGGCAATCGACGCCACCCACGCCTGTGCCATCAGTTGGCGTGAAAGTGGTGGGCCAACGGTACGCCCGCCCAGCCGCAGCGGCTTCGGCACGGTGCTGATCGACCGCAGCATCCCGTTCGATCTGGGTGGCACCAGCACGGTGGAATATCACCCCGAAGGCCTGCAAGGCTTTTTCAGAATCCCGGCCAAGCACCTTTCCGTAGCCGAAGCGGCAGAAACCGCTCTCCCGGCCACGCCCTTGGCGCGTGAACGCGGTGCCTTTGCAGCACGCTCGGGCTTGCGTGTGCTGATACTCGAGGATCAACTGGTGATTGCAGTAGGCTTGGAGCAAATCCTCAATGATGCGCAAATCAAGGACGTGATCACCGCCAGCTCCGAGGACCAAGCCATGCAACTGCTTGGCAGCCACACACCGGACGCGGCAATACTGGATGTCAACCTGGGCACCGGAACCTCCATTTCCGTAGCGGATGAGCTGGTTCGCCGGCAGGTCCCGTTCCTCTTTGCCACCGGCTATGGCGAAGGCATCAGTATTCCCGAGCATTTGCAGCATGTGCCCGTCGCGCGCAAGCCTTATGACGCCAATGCCATTCTGGCCAGCCTGCAAGGCCTGCTTGATCTGGGGTGAGTGGGATACAGAGGCAGCCTTGTGCCATGAAAAAGCCCGTAAAGCCGACATATCACTGTCAGCTATACGGGCCTTTTGCAGCGCAATGCCGCCCCTGAAAAAGGACGGCGCCGGCCTGTCAGGGCTTACACCGCCAGGGCTCGCTCACGCAGCTCGCTGTTGAGGATGCGGTCGTTCTCGCTGTAATCGACCGGGCAGTCGATCACGTGCACACCCGGGGTCTTGATGCAGTGCTCCAGCAGCGGCAGCAGGCCTTCGGCGCTTTCCACGCGGTGGCCGTTGGCGCCGTAGGCTTCGGCATATTTGACGAAGTCCGGGTTGCCGTAGTCCAGGCCGAAATCGGTGAAGCCCATGTTGGCCTGCTTCCAGCGGATCATGCCGTAGCCGTCGTCACGCAGGATCACCACGGTGATGTGCATGCCCAGACGTACTGCAGTTTCCAGTTCCTGGCTGTTCATCATGAAGCCACCGTCGCCACACACCGAGATTACCGGGCGGTCCGGGTGCACCAGGTGCGCAGCCATTGCCGATGGCAGGCCGGCGCCCATGGTCGCCAGGGCGTTGTCCAGCAGTACGGTGTTCGGCTTGTGCGCCTTGTAGTTGCGGGCGAACCAGATCTTGTAGATGCCGTTGTCCAGGGCGACGATGCCTTCGGACGGCAATACACGACGGATGTCAGCGACCATGCGCTGCGGGTAGACCGGGAAGCGGTCGTCGTCGGCGCCTTCGGCGATCTGTGCTTCGTTGGCTTCACGGATGGCCATCAGGCGGGTGAAGTCCCAGTGCGAAGTGTCGTTCAGTGCTTCACTGATCTGCCACACGGCGTTGGCGATGTCGCCGATCACTTCCACCTGCGGGAAGTACACGGCATCGACTTCGGCAGAGCGGAAGTTGATGTGGATGACTTCGGTGCCGCCACGGACCATGAAGAACGGTGGCTTCTCGATCACATCGTGGCCGATGTTGATGATCAGGTCGGCGGCTTCGACGGCGCGGTGCACGAAGTCACCGGACGACAGGGCAGCGTTACCCAAGAAGCGCGGGTGGCGCTCGTCGACCACACCTTTACCCATTTGGGTGGTGATGAACGGGATGCCAGTCTTGTCGATCAGTTGCTTGAGGACCTTGGCGGTCATCTTGCGGTTGGCGCCGGCACCGATCACCAGGATCGGGTTACGCGCGTTCTGCAGTTTTTCTACAGCGGCTTCGATGGCCACGTGCTCGGCCAGCGGGCGGCGGTGCAGGCTGCGCGGGATCGGCAGCGCGTCGGTCTGCTCGGCGGCGATGTCTTCCGGCAGCTCCAGGTGCACAGCACCCGGCTTTTCTTCTTCGGCCAGGCGGAAGGCTTCGCGCATGCGGGCCGGGATATTGTCGGCCGAGGCGAACTGGTGGGTGTACTTGGTGATGGGGTCCATCATGCCGCACACGTCAATGATCTGGAAGCGACCCTGCTTGGACTTCTTGATCGGCTTCTGCCCGGTGATCATCATCATCGGCATGCCGCCCAGGTAGGCGTAGGCACTGGCGGTCACCAGGTTGGTGGCACCAGGGCCGAGGGTCGACAGGCTGACGCCGGTCTTGCCGGTCAAACGACCGTAGGTGGCAGCCATGAAACCTGCAGACTGCTCATGACGGGTCAGTACCAGCTTGATCTTCGACTTGCGCAGGGATTCGAGCAGGTCGAGGTTTTCCTCACCGGGGATGCCGAATACATATTCGACACCTTCATTTTCCAGGCATTGCACAACGACATCGGCGGCCTTGGCCATTTGGGGTACTACCTCAAAATCTTTGTGGGATTGCAGATTTATTAAGCTGCGTGACTGAGATGTTGCAGGATGTCTCAGTGGCGCGCATCGTAGGCCCTCTGGTTAATAATAATAAATATATTGTTATGATGCTTAGCATCACATTTCGTTATGAATGTATCCCGCATGAAAGGTAGCACCCCTCAATGAACCTCAAGGCATTGCGCTGCTGTGTCGAAATCGTCCGCCAAGGCAGCTTCACCAAGGCCGCGCAGCACCTGCACATCGCCCAGCCAGCGCTGAGCATGGCCGTTACCCGGCTGGAAGAAGAACTGGGGGTCACCCTGTTCAACCGCACCACGCGCAAAGTGATCCTCACGGCAGAGGGCGAGCAGTTCTTGCCGCGAATTGCCTCCGCCCTGCGCGAAATGGACATTGCCCGGCAAGAACTGCGCGACATGGCCGATCTCAAGCGTGGTGAAGTGCGCCTGGGTATTCCGCCGATGTTCGGCCTGCACTACGTCCCCGGGTTGATGAACGCCTTCCGCCAGCTGTACCCGGGCATTGCCATGACCGTGTTCGAAGGCAGTGCCGAGGACATTGGCCACCGCCTGGAGCAACGGGAAATCGACCTGGCGCTGCTGGAGTCCCGGCGTGTGCCGCCCGACAAGGAGTCGATCCTGCTGGGCAGCGACGAGATGCTGGCGTGCATGCACCCTGATCACCCCTATGCCGGCAAAGCCTTCCTCACCGCCGAAGACCTGCGCAATACCGACATGGTGGTGTTTGATCGCACCTTCGTTCAACGCCATCTTCTGGATGCGTTCTTCGCCGAACATGGGATCACTTACCAGGTGGCGCTACAGAGCAACTTCGTCTCGCTGGTGGTGCAGGCCGCGCTGGACAACATGGGGGTGGCGACCTTGCTGCGCTCGGTGCAGCAACGTACGCCAGGTATCGTCGGTGTGCCCTTCCGGCCGGCACAGCAAATGAGTTTCCGCTTGTGCTGGCGCTCGGGGGAATACCTGTCGCTGGCCAGCAAGCGGTTCATCGACTTTGCTGCACAGACGCATTACCTGGAGCGCTGAGGGCCAGTTGGGGGCAGCGTCCTCGACGTTGCAGCCATCGATTGACTATCATCCCGCCTTGAACGTTTCAGCATGTTTCAATAGGGATACAGATGTCAGTCCAGGAACGCCCCCCGCTACCCAGTAAAAGCACCGTCGCCAAGATGGAAGCCGCCATGGCACTGGGCAGCTTTGCCATCGGCACCGGCGAATTCGCCATCATGGGCCTGATGCCCGACATTGCCAGCAATTTGCAGTTGAGCGAGCCGCAGGTAGGCCATGCCATCAGCGCCTATGCGCTGGGGGTAATGGTTGGCGCCCCGACACTGGCCATTCTCGGTGCCAAACTGTTGCGCAAGCACATGCTGCTGCTGTTGATGCTGCTGTATGCCGTGGGCAACCTGGCCACTGCCTTTGCCCCCTCGTTCGGTGGCCTGGTCGCATTCCGTTTCATCAGCGGCCTGCCCCACGGCGCCTACTTCGGCATTGCCGCAGTGGTGGCCTCGAGCATGGTGGCCAAGGATCAGCGCGCGGGGGCGGTTGCCCGGGTGATGATGGGCCTGACCTTGGCCATGTTGCTCGGCAACCCGGTTGCCACCTTCCTGGGCCAGTACTTCGGCTGGCGTTCGGCATTCGTGCTGGTCGGCGCGATCGCCCTGTGCACCATCGCCCTGGTCTGGCGTTTCGTGCCCCAGCGCCACGACGAAACACGCAGCGACCCGCGCAAGGAGCTACAGGCCTTTGCCCTCCCACAGGTATGGATGGCGCTGGCCATTGCCTCGATAGGTTTTGCCGGCATGTTCTGCGTGTTCAGCTACCTGGCACCGACCATGCTGCAAGTGACCCAGGTGTCGCCACAGTGGATTCCGTTCGGGCTGGCGGCGTTCGGCGTGGGCGGCATCGTCGGCAACATCGCGGGCGGCAAGCTGTTCGACCGCCTGCAGTTCCGCGCCGTGGGGCTGGTACTGATGTGGTCGATTGCCGTATTGCTGTTCTTTACCTTCGCCGCCCAGGCGCTGTGGAGCCTGCTACTCGGCATCGGCCTGGTGGGCACCATGATCGCCCTGGCGGCACCGCTACAAATTCGCCTCATGGACATTGCCCATGAAGCGCCAAGCCTGGCAGCGGCGTCGAACCATGCGGCGTTCAACCTGGCCAATGCCCTGGGGCCATGGCTGGGAGGCATGGCGATCACTGCCGGCATGGGCTGGACCAGCACCGGGTACATCGGCGCCGCGACTGCGCTGGTTGGCCTGGGCATCTACCTGGTGGCGCGGCGGATGAAAGGCGGGCATTGAAGCCGGCCTGGTAATAAACGGTTACCCTACCCCGTTATGCACCCGCCACTGCCGAGTCATTCATGTTCGATTGGGAAGACCTGCGCCATTTCTCCGCCTTCAGCTCGGCCGGCTCGCTGTCGGCCGCCGCCAAGACCCTGGGTGTCGACCACGCCACCGTGGCTCGGCGCATCGCCTCGCTCGAAGCTTCGCTCAAGCTCAAGCTGGTCGACCGGCGCCCCCGCGCCTATGCCCTCACCCACGAAGGCCAGCGTGTGGCGGAACTCGCCGAACAGATGGCCATGTCCTCTTTTGCCCTGGAGCATTTCGCCAGCGCCGGCCAACAGGCAGTGGAAGGCGAAGTGGTGCTCTCGGCACCACCGGCGCTGCTGGGCAGTATCGTCGCCCGGCGTCTGGGCGAGCTGTACCAGCGCTACCCACAACTGCGCCTGAAGCTGGTAGGCAGCAAATCCAGGGCATCCCTGGCCCGCCGCGAAGCGGACATCAGCATCGCCCTGGCCAGGCCGACAGAGCCAACCCTGGTGGTCAGCCTGCTGGGGCACCTGGATTACCGGCTGTACGCGTCGCCCGGTTACCTGGCCAGCGCAACGGCAAGGCGCTACATCGGCTACGACGAGTCCCAGGCCCGTTCACCACAACAGCAATGGCTCAACCTCCAGGCCGGCCAACAGCCGTTCGCATTGCACAGCAATGACCTGCGCATCCAGGCCCAAGCCTGTGCCGGCGGCATCGGTATCGCCTGCCTGCCCGCGTTCATGGCACAGGAACACGGCCTGAAGGAAGCAGGCAGCGCCGAACAGACCATGAGCATCGAAATCTGGCTGGCCGTGCATGAAGACGTGCGCGCCACACCGCGGATCAAGGCGGTTACCGACTTCCTTCAGCAGCAGGTGCGGCCGCTGCTGCGCTTGTGAATTCTTGCAGATGGCAAATGCATCAATACGGAATTTTCGCCCAAGCCTGCCAACGTTAGGCTAACTCCATCACTCACGCCCTTGAAGGAGACGACGATGCAGTACGTAAAGCTGGGTAGCACCGGGCTGGACATTTCAAGGCTGTGCCTGGGCTGCATGACCTTCGGTGAACCCGACGCGGGCACTCATCCCTGGACCTTGGGCGAAGACGCCAGCCGGCCAATCATTCGCCATGCCGTCGAGCAAGGCATCAACTTCTTCGACACTGCCAACAGCTATTCCGCCGGCACCTCGGAAATCATCCTCGGCAAACTCCTGAAGGAGTTTACCCGCCGCGAAGAAACCGTGATCGCCACCAAGGTGTTCTTCCCTGCCAACATGTGGGAAGGCGCCAGCCGGCCCAATGAGCAAGGCTTGTCACGCAAGGCGATCATGGCCAACATCGACGCCAGCCTCAGCCGCCTGGGCACAGACTACGTCGACCTGTACCAGATCCACCGCTGGGACTACCACACTCCCATCGAGGAAACCATGGAAGCCCTGCATGATGTGGTCAAGGCCGGAAAGGCGCGCTACATCGGCGCATCGTCGATGTATGCCTGGCAGTTCGCCAAGGCCCAGCAGGTAGCCGCCAGCCACGGCTGGAGCCGCTTCGTGTCGATGCAGAACTACCTCAACCTGATCTACCGCGAAGAAGAGCGAGAGATGATTCCGCTGTGCCTGGATCAAGGCATCGGCCTGATGCCCTGGAGCCCGATGGCGCGCGGTCGGCTGACCCGGCCGCATGGGCAGCAGACCGAGCGCACGCGCACCGATATGTCCGGGCAGTCGTTCTATGAAAAGACCGAGGTGGAGGACGGCCGGGTAATCGATGTGGTCGAACAGATCGCCAGCGAACGGGGGGTGCCGATGGCCCAGGTTGCGCTGGCCTGGGTGCTGGGTAAGGCCGGTGTTAGCGCCCCTATCGTCGGCGCCTCGAAGCCCGCCCACCTGGACGATGCCCTGGGCGCACTGTCACTGCAGCTGAGCGAAGACGAGGTGGTGCGCTTGCAGGCCCCTTACGTTCCCCACGCGGTCACCGGCTTCAAATAGCGCGGGCTTGCGGCAGTTGGTATGGGTCCGCGAGCTGGTCAGCCTCGCGGAAACCATTACAATGCCCGGCCCAACCTGAAATATGTTTTCCCCATGAAATCACTGCTTTACGCCATAACCTTATTATTTTCCTTTACCCTCCCCGCCTTGGCCAACCCGCCGGCCACCTTCACCGAAGCCAAGGTGGTGGCCAAGCAGAAGGTTTATCTGGACCAGGCCAGCAGTGCCATGGGTGACCTGTACTGCGGTTGCAAATGGACCTGGGTGGGCAAGTCTGGCGGGCGCATCGATGCCGCCTCGTGTGGTTACCAGACGCGCAAGCAGCAGAACCGCGCCAAACGCACCGAGTGGGAACACATCGTGCCCGCCCATACCTTCGGCAACCAGCGCCAGTGCTGGAAGAACGGCGGCCGTGAGCACTGCGTGGACAACGACCCGGTATTCCGCGCCATGGAGGCCGACCTGTTCAACCTTTACCCGGCCGTGGGTGAGGTCAACGGTGACCGCAGCAACTTCAACTACGGCATGGTCACTGGCAATGCCGGCGAATACGGCCAATGCACCACCAAGGTCGATTTCGTCCAGCGCACCGCCGAACCGCGTGACGAAGTCAAAGGCCTGGTGGCTCGCACCACCTTCTACATGTTCGACCGCTACAAGCTGAACATGTCGCGCCAACAGCAACAGTTGCTGATGGCCTGGGACAAGCAACACCCGGTGTCGGCCTGGGAGAAAGAACGCGACCGGCGCATTGCCGCGATCATGGGCCATGGCAACCCGTTTGTAAGCGGCGAACGCAAGTGGACTGCCGGCTACAAGCCGGTTGGCAGCGGCGTGGCACAGACGGTGCCGGTAAAAGCGGCCAAGCCTGAGGCCAAACCAAGCCTCGCCAGCGCCGGTTCGGTCGGCGCCGTGCTTGGCAACCGCAACAGCCACGTCTATCACCTGTCAGTCGGCTGCCCGAGCTACAACCAGGTTGCAGCGAAGAACCAGGTCACCTTCGCAAACGAAGGTGAAGCGCAGGCAGCGGGCTATCGCAAGGCAGGTAACTGCCGCTGATCGTCTCAAAGGGCTGCGCGGCCCCTGTGGCAGGGGCGCGCGTCAGCCGTTGACCAGGTTTACCGGCCGCTCACCGGCCAGCGCGCTGAGCAGGTTGTCCACCGCGCAACGCGCCATGGCCTGGCGGGTTTCCTCGGTCGCCGAACCGATATGTGGGGTCGCTACCACGTTATCGAACTGCAACAGCGGCGAGTCGGCCGGCAGCGGCTCATGCACGAACACGTCCAGCCCCGCACCGCGGATGCGCCTGGCCCGCAGCGCATCGATCAGCGCCTGCTCATCCACCACGCGCCCGCGTGAGATGTTCACCAGAATTGCCTCTGGCTTCATCAACGCAAGTTCCCGTGCGCCTATCAGCCCTTCGGTGCTGGCGCTCAACGGCACCGTCAGGCAAACGAAATCTGCCTGCTGCAACAGCTCATCCAGGCTGCACTGGCATGCGCCATAGCGCGCTTCCACCTCGGGCTTGGCACGCTGGCTGTGATACAGCACGCGCATGCCAAAGCCCGCGGCCGCGCGCCGGGCCAGGGCCTCGCCAATGCGGCCCATGCCGACGATGCCCAGCGTCTTGCCGTGTACATCACTGCCAAAATGCGCTGGCCCCAGGTTGGCCTGCCAGCGGCCGTCACGCACCCAGTTCGCCAGCTCCACCACCCGCCTGGCGGTAGCCAGGATCAAGGCAAAGCCTGTGTCCGCGGTGGTTTCGGTCAACACGTCGGGCGTGTTGGTGAGCATCACACCACGCCTGCTGAGTTCAGCAATGTCGTAGTTGTCCACGCCTACCGAAACGCTCGACACCACTTCCAGTTGCGGGGCAAGGTCGAGCAGGCTGGCATCCAGGCGCAGGCTGGCCCCCAGCAACCCGTGCGCCCCCGGCAACGCATCGCGCAGGCGGGCCAGGCCATCGGGCTGGGTGGTATCCACCCAGGTCACCTCGACGCGATCTTGCAGGCGTGCCATCAGGTCGCCGGACAGGCGTTTATACAGGACGATTCGCTTCTTCATTGCGGGTTTCCTAATGGTTCATGGCCAGACGCGAGCTATCGCGCTTTGCCCGGCCAGAGGTCTGGGAAGTATTGAGCGCAGCGGTAAGCGCCACTGCCGTCAGCAGCGCACCGCACATGAACAGATAAGAGGCGCCGGGCCCGCCCGTAGCCCCATTGAGGTAACCCACCAGCCACGAACCGCCAAACGAGCCCAGCGCCCCCATGCTGTTGATCAGCGCCATGGCGCCGCCTGCGACGTTGGCCGGCAGGATTTCGGGCACGATCGCGAAGAACGGGCCATAAGGTGCGTACATGCAGGCACCAGCAAGCACCAGCAATGCATAAGACAGCCAGAAATGCTCGCTGCCCAAGGCGTAAGAGCCATAGAACGCCACGGCGGCAATCAGCAGCGGCGGCCAGACGAAGCGCTTGCGCTTTTGCAGGCGGTCCGACGCCCAGGACACGCCCACCATCGCCAGCACCGCCGCCAGGTAGGGCACCGAGGCCAGCCAGCCGGCCTGCACGATATCGACGTTCGCCGCCTGCTTGAGAATCGATGGCAGCCACAGCACGAAGCCATACACGCCGATGCTCCAGCAGAAGTACTGCAGCGCCAGGATGATCACCTGCGGCGAGCGAAACGCTTCGCGGTAGTTCTTCACAGGCTTGATACCCTGCTGCTCGGCAGCCAGCGCCTGCGCCAGGGCGGCCTTCTCCTGCTCGCTCAGCCACTTCACCTGGGCCGGGCGGTCATCCACCAGGCGCCACCAGAAGAACGCCCAGATCACAGCGGGCAAGCCTTCGATGATGAACATCCAGCGCCAGTCGTAATGCTTGATCAGGTAACCCGACAACACCGACATCCACAGAATGGTCACCGGGTTGCCCAGCATCAGGAAAGTGTTGGCGCGCGAACGCTCGGCCCGGGTGAACCAATGGCACAGGTACACCAGCATGGCCGGCATGACCGCAGCCTCCACCACCCCGAGCAGGAAGCGGATGCCGATCAGCATGTAGACGTTGCTGACCATGCCGGTAAGCGTGGCAAGGCCGCCCCACAGGATCAGGCAGACGAAGATGAGCTTCTTCACGCTGCGCTTTTCAGCGTAGATGGCACCAGGCACCTGGAAGAAGAAGTAACCGAGAAAGAACAGCGCCCCCAACAGCGAAGACATCACCGGGGTGATATGCAGGTCTTCGGCCATGCCGGAGGCAGCGGCGAAGCCGTAATTGGCGCGGTCCAGGTACGCCAGGCTGTAGGTGACGAACACAATCGGGATGATGTACCACCAGCGGCGAGGTGCCAGGCTTTGGCTTTGCATGGTTTGTTTCTCCTGAGCTTGTTGTTTTTGTTGCAACAGGTGATTCGGGGTCGGCTCATGCGCTTCTGCGCAGGTCGTAGGCCTCCAGTTCATGGCGCAGCGGCAACCCTTCCATGTCGCCCCGCGATTGCACGGCACGGCTGCCGCACCAGTTGCCACGCGCTACCGCCTCGACTATCGGACGGCCCTCCAGTAGCGCGCTAAGCACACCGACGGCAAAGGCATCACCTGCACCGACGGTGTCCACCACGCGGCTGACTGGCACGGCGGCTACCTGCCCTTCGCCCTTGGCGCTGCGGAAGTAGGCGCCAGCGTCGCCCAGCTTGATCACCACGAGCTCCACCCCTTGGTCCAGATAGAACGCGGCGATATCGGCCGGGGTGTGCTGACCGGTCAGCAACCGCCCCTCTTCCAACCCCGGTAAAACCCAGTCGGCCTTGGCCGCCAGGGCATTGATTTCACGCACCATGCTGCTTTGATCGGGCCACAGCGAGGGGCGCAGGTTAGGGTCGAACGATATGCTGCGCCCGGCTGCGCGCATCCCGTCCAGCAGCGCGTGGGACAGCGCCCGACAGCTGTCCGACAACGCCAGCGGAATACCGGTAGCGTGCACGTGGCGAGCCTGCAGCCAAACGGGGCTCAACATCGCAGGTGACAGCCTGCTGGCCGCCGAACCGCGGCGAAAGTACTCCACTGCCGGGTCGCTGCCATCATCGCTGCGGGCCTTGAGCTGAAAACCCGTCGGGTAGTTGGCATCCACCTCGACGCCGGCACAGTCCAGGCCTTCGCCGCGCAAGCTGTCGAGCACGAAACGGCCCAGCGAATCGTCACCAACCCGGCTCAGCCAGCGTACCTTGAAACCCAGCCGCGCCAGGCCGATCGCCACGTTGCTGTCGGCGCCGGCGATGCGTTTGCCGAACTGGCCGACAGCGGCCAGGTCGCCGGCTTGCTCGGCAACGAACATGGCCATGGTCTCGCCAAAACACAGCACGTCATGTTCATGCATGGTCCAGCTCCTGCGCCGCGCCCAGTGCAGACAGGTGACGTACCTGGACCCGGGTCAGCGCCAGCAGGTCATCGCCCACCAGGGGGTACTCGACGGCGCGCACCACGCCCGGCGCAAACTCGGCCATCAGCGCTGCCCACTCCTGCAGGTCCGCCGCTTGCGGCGGTATGGCAACCAGACGGCCATCGGCCCGACGTTGCACAGCCTTGCAATGCACATAGCGCACCCAACGGCCTAGCTGCCTTGCAGCTTGCCGCGCAGGCTCACCCTGCCACTGCCAGTTACCGATATCGAACGTCATACCCAGGCGCAGCCCAAGCGGGTCGACGCGCTGGAAGAACTGCAGCATCGGTTCGAGCCTGCCACCTTGTGCGGTCTGATCGTTTTCCACCAGCAACAGAGGCCCATGCGCAGGCAGCAGCGACGCCAGGGCCGTCACATCGCAGTGCTCATCGAAGTGCCCCAGGGAAACCTTCAGCGCCACCGCGCCAAGCGCCCGGGCAATTTCCAGCTTCTGCACCAGCAGCGGGTGGGGCACGCCTTGCGCGGTCCACAGTTCAAGTGGCGTGGAATACAGGCATTCCAGGCGCAGCGCGGCAATGACCCTACCCAGCGCAGCGGCGTCCGGTGCGCTGGCGAACAATTCTTCGCGCAATTCGACGCGGCTGACGCCAGCGGCTGCCAGCAGGTCCAGAAACTGCTCCTGGCCACGTTGGCGCACAAAGTCGGCGCCGTAGCTGGAGAGACTGATGGAAACGGGGTTCGCGTGCATTGTTCTTGTCCTTATGAAACCGGTTTCATTTTTTGATCAACAGCAGCAGGCACAAACCTGCTGTTTCTTACTGGGGTTGGGTTGAACCGCGAATGATGAGGTTGGCTTTGAAGTCGATGCGCCGGGCTGCGCCGCTATCGCCGCGCAAACGACCGAGCAGGCTTTCGAATGCCGCCACGCCGATACGCTCGGTGGGCTGGGCCAGTGCGGTAATGCCTTTGCCAACCAAGGGGTACCAGTCGAGGTCGTCGAGGGCGATCAGCCCGACATCGGCAACCAGGTTGCGCCCGGCCTCGAGCAGGGCCCGGGTCACCGCCAAGGTGGCAACGCCGTTGAAGGTGAAGATGGCTTGCGGACCATGGCCACTGTGGGCAAGAAACGAAGCCAACTGGCCCTGCAGCCCTGCGCTGATTTCAAGTACCTGCTGACGCATGCCTGGCCGGCGGCTGATCGACGCGCCGAACGCCTGCACCCGCTCCAGGCGTGAACTGGTGCCATCGAGGGGTTCGCTGACCGCCAGGATGTCGCGGTAGCCCTGGGCCTGCAGGTGGTCGAGGGCCTGCTCGACTGCGTCGGCATTGTCCAGGCCGACAAGGTCTACATTCAGCTCGGGCAATTGGCGGTCGACCAGCACCATGGGGATGTCACGCTGCAGGTTGAGCAGTTCGCCGGGGTGGTGACCGAGCGTGTTCACGATCAGCCCTTCGACGTTGTAGCTCTGCAGGGCCACCAGGTGGTGACGCTCCTGCTCGTCGTCGCGGTTGGTGTTGCACACTACCAGGCTGTAACCATGTTGACGGCAGGCGGTTTCCACGCCGTGCATCACGGCCACTGAATAGGGGTTGAGGATATCGGCCACCAGCATGCCGATCAGTCGCGTCTGGCCGCGCTTGAGGCCGCGAGCCATCTGGTTGGGGCGATAGCCGAGGCGTTCGATGACCTCTTCCAGCCGCTTGGCCGTGGCTTCGGCCAGCAATTGGCGGTCGCCACCGATGTAACGGGAGACGGTGGCTTTGGAAACGCCAGCAACACGCGCCACTTCGCTGATGGTGACCCGTTCGCGGGTATGGGCAGGCGCGTCGGCCATGGGTTTTCCTTATGATTGTTTTAATGGTGATGAAACCGGTTTCAATACAGCAAAAATGCGCGGGTTCGTCAACAGGCCGTTGGTCGGGCACGAAGTCAGGAAATGTTAAATCGCATTAAAAATATTGCATAGACCATTGATAGTTATAGATTTATAAATGTGGGACAGGGCTTACCCCGGAATCTGATTACGTTAGGGGATGGCACGGGCTTCGCCCGTGTTCGCGGGTAAACCCGCTCCTACGGGCGAGGGCGCAGAAAAACACGTCAGCGAAGCGACTTCACGTCACCGGCCGTGACGGCACTGCCTTGGTTACCCCAACTGCTGCGAATGAAATTCACCACCTCGGCAACCTCCTGGTCGCTCAGGCGCCAGCCGAAAGCCGGCATGGTGAAGTTCGACGGCGCAGTGTGCGTTGCCGGTACCGTGCCACCGGCGAGCACCACATGGATCAGCGACGTGGCATCCGCCGTCTGCACCACCGGGTTGCCGGCCAAGGCCGGGAACACGCGGGTGTAGCCCTGCCCGTCGGTGCGGTGGCAGGCCGCGCAGTTGTCGATGTACACCGCCGCCCCAGGCTTGCTGTCGTCACCCTTCCATAGCGCATCCGCGACCTGCTTGTCGTAGACATGCGGCTGGTCATCCGGATTGCTCGGCGGCAGGGTTTTCAGGTAACGGGCAATCGCGGTCAAGTCGGCATCACTCATGTGCTGCATGCTGTGCTCGACCACATCGCTCATGCCGCCGAACACGGCGCTGCGATCACTGCGCCCAGTCTTGAGAAACTGCACCAACTGCGCTTCGCTCCAACTGCCCAGGCCGTCCTTGTGATCGCCACGCAGGTTCTTGGCAACCCAGCCTTCCAGCGGCGCGCTGCCGGCCAGAAACTGCTCGCCATCAGCCGCGCTCAGGGCTTTTTCCTGCATGGTCAGTGCCCGCGGCGTATGACAAGCGCCACAATGCCCAAGGCCCTCGACCAGGTACGCACCGCGGCTCACAACAGGGTCGGCTGTCGCTGATGCCTGCCAGGGCTTGGCCTCTGGCGCGAACAGGCCGCGCCAGATTGCCAGCGGCCAGCGCATGCTCAGCGGCCAGGGAATGTCAGAGGCCTTGTTCGCCTGCTCGACAGGCTCCACGCCCTTCATGAAATAGGCGTAGAGCGCCTGCATGTCCTGCTCGCTGACCCGCGCATACGACGGGTATGGCATGGCCGGATAGAGCGTACTGCCGTCCTTGCCGATCCCCCTGCGCACGGCCTTGTCGAAGTCTTCGAAGCTGTACTGGCCAATGCCACTGGCCGCCGGGGTGATGTTGGTGGAGTACACCGTGCCAATCGGCGTTTCCATCGGCAACCCGCCGGCAAAGGGTTTTCCGCCTTTGGCGGTATGGCAGGCCACGCAGTCACCGGCGCGGGCCAGGTACTCGCCCAGGCGTACCTGCGCATCGTCATTCGCTACGGCCTGTGCAGCCGCACCGGCACCCAGCACCAGGGTGGCGATCAACAGTGTCTTCATGCTCATCGCTCCTCAAGCCTGGACCAACGGACCGGGGTTTTTCAGGTACTGCTCACGGATGGCGCGGGCCGACCAGTACGTGAGCGCGGCCACCAACCCGGTCGGGTTGTAACCCAGCCCCTGCGGGAACGCCGAAGCCCCCGGAACGAACACGTTGTGTACGTCCCAGCTTTGCAGGTAGCGGTTCAGTGCACTGGTCTTGGGGTCGGTGCCCATGATCGCCCCGCCGTTCAGGTGGGTGGTCTGGTAACGGGTGGTGTTGAAGTGGTCCTTGACCTGCTTGCCCAGCACGGCAATGGCCTTGGGGTTCATCGCCTGGGCGATCTTGCTCAGCTTGTCGACCATGAACTGGTTCATCTTGATGTCGTTTTCCTGCCAGTCGAACGTCATGCGCAGCAGCGGCTGACCGTAGGCATCGCGGTAGGTGGGGTCCAGGTCCAGGTAATTGCCACGGTAGGACTGATGGGCGCCGTGGGCGTCCATTGACACCTGGTGGGTGTAGTAATCGGCCGTGGCTTTCTTCCAGGCACTGCCCCAGACCGGCGTGCCCGGCGGGTTGGAGGTACCGGCAATCGGCCGGCTGCCGGCCTGGTTCACCCACATTGGCGAACCGCCGACGAAGCCGTGCGGGCCATGGTCGAAGTTGTCGGCGTTGAAATCGTCGATGGCAATGCCATTGCCACCCGCGCCGATGAAGTTGTTGGTGTAGGTGTCCTTGTCGAAGAACGCCTTGACTGTTCCCATGTTCTGATAGGCGAAGTTACGCCCGACCACACCCTCGTTCTTCACCGGATCATAAGGTTTGCCAATGCCGGAAAGCAGCATCAGACGCACGTTGTTGAACTGGAAAGCCGCCAGAATCACCAGCTCTGCCGGCTGCTCCACCTCGCGCCCCTGGGCATCGATGTAAGTCACGCCGGTGGCCTTGCGCTTGCGGTCGTCCAGGTTCACCCGCAGCGCATGGGCATTGGGCCGCAACTCGAAGTTGGGCACCTGACGCAGCGCCGGCAGGATGTTCACGTTGGGCGAGGCCTTGGAGTACATGTAGCACACGTAGCCACTGCAAAAACCGCAGAAGTTGCACGGCCCCATCTGCGCCCCGTAGGGGTTGGTGTATGGCCCTGAGGTGTTGGCTGACGGCAGGTTGTAAGGTTTGTAGCCGAGGTTGGTGGCAGCCTTTTCAAACAGCCTTGCCGATACAACGTTCTTCTGCGCGGGCAGCGGGAACGGGTTGGAACGGTCCGGCGCATAGGGGTTGCCGCCCTTCCCTTCACCGACCACCTGGCCTTTGACGGTCCAGGCCTGGCCTGAAGTGCCAAAGACCTTTTCGGCAAAGTCGAAATAGGGCTCCAGCTCTTCGTAACTGACCCCGAAGTCCTGGATGGTCATGCCTTCGGGAATGAACGTACGCCCGTAGCGCTCTTCATAGTGGCTGCGCAGGCGCAGCTCGACGGGGTCGACCCGGAAGTGCACACCCGACCAGTGCAGGCCCGCGCCCCCCACGCCCTTGCCCGGCAGGAATGCGCCCAGCTGGCGATTGGGCAATGCCACATCATGCACGCTATGACGGACAGTGACGGTTTCTTTCGATACATCGACGAACAGCTTCTTGCGCACGCTGTAGGTCAGCTCATCGATCACCTGCGGGTAGCTGCCTTCGGGGTAGGTATCCTGCATCGGCCCCCGCTCCAGGGCTACCACGTGCAGCCCGGCCTCGGTCAGCTCCTTGGCCATGATCGCACCGGCCCAGCCGAAGCCGACGATCACCGCATCCACTTTGTTCAACACCGTCGCCATGCCTCAGGCCCTCTCGCCGCGAATCGATACAGCCGGGAACGGGTAAGGCTCGTTGCGCTCGACCCAGTCCATGAAGTCGGCGCGGGCGCCGGGGAAGCCGATCTGGGTCCAGCCGACCATGCCTTTATTGCCGCCATGAATCGGGTCGCAGAAGAACCCTTCGCGCGTGTTTTGCACCAGCAGGCTGAAGAACACCTTGGCCGGAACGGTTTCGAAAACCAGCTCTCCTGCCTCCAACTTGCTGATAATACGGTCCTGGGTAGCGCTATCTTGCGCAGCAAAAACCTGTCCGCCATTGGCCTTGCACCAGCCATCCACGGCAGCGATGCCCAGGCGGTAGATTTGTTGCGGGCTGAGCTGCAACTGGTAGCCCAGCTCGGGCGGGGCGTCGGCGTTGAACGGCCCTTGCATGTACCACTGTGCGCCAGTCGCGTAGGGGGTGTTCATTTGCCTGTCGATAAATTCGGCGGCGCCCGCTTCGAGTGCCCCTGGGCCAAGCTCATCGGCCGGGATGATGCGGGAAACGGCAGCTTGTAAAAAAGCCCATTCTTCGGCGCTGAAGAATGTCGGTTGATAATTGCCCGCAGGCGGCGTAGCCGGCACTTTCGGTTGCTGATGCGGTTGCGGGGCCGCAAGCAGTTGGCTGGCGCCCACGCCAAGCCCTGTACTGGCCACTGTAACGACAGGGATCAGAGTCAAGGTCTTGCGCAGAAAATCCCTGCGCGGGTTGTCTGGGGCATGCTCAGGCATTGCGAATCCTCATCGGCTTTGGGGTGGCCTTGATAAGCGCCATCTGATTTTCAATTGAGAGGTGATCTTGATAGGCCATCAAGAAGACAGCCGAATAATCTAGCGCGTTCAGAAAGGTTTTGAAACCGGTTTCATTCTTACCTTCCCACCCGGCTTAACCTCCAAGGACGCGGTTCCAGATTGCAAGAATAACCGGCCGCGCCTACTGCCTGATCCTGACTGCATTCAGAACTCGACCTTGCGCCGCAAATCGGGTTGAAATTACCGCCCCCCAATCCCCCAACCTTGGGGGAACGCAGCCCACCGCCAGCCGCTCGCAAAATCCCCAGCTGAGAGGTTCGAACCCTTGCCCCACAAGGCCTGCAACGCAGACCTCAGATATTGGCACAGCTCTTGCCGATCTCCTCCCAGACGCCCCAAGTCCATGGGCCCGTTTGCAGGAGGAATTGACTCATGCACCGACCGATACCCCACCCGCTGGCAGTGGCGATTTTCGCCGGCATTCTCCAGCTTCCCGCGCAGGCCGCCTTGAATGCTGTCGATCCAGGCGCTTACGTTCCTGCCAACGGCGGCTTCCCCGCCTGGTACCAGGACAGCCACGGTCGAACCCTCGACCTGTGCCTGACCAAGGCCGTCAGCTCCCGGGTCGCCGGCGCGCCTGACGCACCCTCATACATGTGCACGCTGCTGCCCACGCCTGGTGTGTTCGACGATACCCAACCCATCGTCTTCCCCACCAACTTCCCTGACGAAGCGTTCTGGTTCACTGCCGACGCTGCAATCGTCGACGCCGCCCGTGGCATCGACCTCAGCTACGGCACGGCGATCGAAGCGGCATTCGCCGCCGAGGAACCTGTCGAGGGTGACCAGGTCAGCTTTGCCCGAGTCCGTATTCGGGTCGACGTCCCCACCGCGGGCACCTACGTGGTCACCCACCCCTATGGCGTTGAAGTGTTCGATGTACCCGCTGCAGGACGCCGGGCGATCAACATGACCCGCGACATCGGCATCGCCGGCGCAGGCGACTTCACCGGCGCACTCAAGGGCGATGTCGGGCCGTTCCTGCGCAGTGTCAACGGCCCCTACACCGAAGGCAACGAGCGCTTCATCGGCGACCCGAACCTGGAAGAGCAGGTCACCGGCAGCCCATTCAACACCAATTACGTACGCATCGAAGGCCCTGGTGGCATCGACCTGCGCACCGAGCTGTTCGCTGTCTCCGGCAAGCTTTCCGAAGTGGCCCTGCCAACCCCGCTGATGCCACAACGCAGCACTTACTCAAGGCATACCGAGAACGGCGACCTGATCGCCCAGCAAGACATATTCGTGTTGGCCCCGCCGCCACCGGCAAGCGTCACCCTGACCAGCCAAACGCCCAACCTTGGCCTCACCGAGGCCAACGGCACCGGCGCCTGGTACGCACAGTCAGCCCTCAACCCGGCGGCCGGAACCATCGTGACACTGTCCGCTGACAACAGCGTGGCGGTCCCCACCAGCAGCCTGACCACCAGCAACATGCCACTGACCGACCTGGTCACCATCACACAGGCCCAGTACCGCTTGTCCACCGGCGAGCTGACCTTGGTGGCCAACACGAGTGACGAAACCACCCCTCCAGTACTTACCGCACATACCGGCAACGGCACGTTGATCGGCAACCTGGGCGGTACCGGCGCCGTGAAGACGTTGAGCATGACCTTCTCGCCCATTCCGCCGGCCAAGGTGCAGGTCACCAGCGCCAACGGTGGCAGCGACACCGAAGACGTGGTGCTGGTGCCATGAACAGACAAAGGCTCAGCCTTCAAGGAGGCAGCATGAACACTTGGTCGCGCCGTGCGCTGTTGGCCGCCGGTTTCTCTCTTACCGTTACCAGCGCCGCATTCGCCGCGCTGTCTGATGTCGACCCGGGGCCCTACACCTTCGCCACAGGTGGCTATCCGATGTGGTACAAGGACAGCCTCGACCAATCCCTGGAGCTGTGCCAGTCACGTGCCACCAGCACCCGTGCGCCAGGCGCGCCAGGGGCGCCGGCCTACATGTGCACCTTGTTGCCCGAGCCCGGTGTCTATGACGATGCCCTGCCGCTGGTATTTCCAGATAACTGGCCACCGGAGATGTTCTGGTTCCTGGCCGAAACCTCGATACCACAAGTAGGTAACAGCGGTTATGAGCTGGAGGTCTACGTTGCCGGTTTAGAGGCAGCCTTCGCTGCTGAAAACCCGGTAGACGGTGATCAGCAAAGTTTCGCGCGCATCCGTATCCGTGCTTCGGTCCCACGCACCGGCACCTACACCATCACGCACCCTTACGGGGTGGAGACGGTCAACGTCACCACGGCAGGACGTCGTGCGATCAACATCACGCGGGACATAGGCATTGGCGCTCCGGGCAACTTCCAGGGGGCGCTGGAGGGTGCGATCGGCCCTTGGCTGAAGGGGGTTGGCGGGCCGTATACAGAGGTCAATCCTGACACTGGCACCACCGAAACCTACATCGGCGACCCCAATATCACCGAAGCGGTAACCGGTAGCCCCTTCAATACCAACTTCGTGCGCATCGAAGGGCCCGCTGGCACCATTCAGACCAACACGTTCACAGTGTCTGGCAAGGTGCTGGACCAGCGAGCACAAACCCCGGTCACCCTGGAACGCGCCACGTACTCGCGCAACGGCAGCGGCACCCGCGTGGAAGTGTTCGCCAAGGCCCCGAATGAGGCCAGCCTGTGTATGCGCAATGGCCTGGCACTGATCGGCACGCCGCCTTCGCCGTGTCAGTTCACCCTGACTTCGGACAACAACGGTTTGTTCTTCAGCCAGCAGTTCAACCAGTCGGTGCCGCCAGCGGTGGTGGTTGTCACCGCCAGCAATGCAGTCGGCGGCACCCAGCCGACTGCACTCTCGAGCAAGCTCAGCGACGTGGTCAAAGTCAGCACCGCACGCTATGACTGGGCCAACAAACGTCTGTTGATCGAGGCCAGCTCCAGTGATGAAGTCGTGGTCCCCGACCTGCTCGCCCAAGGCTACGGCCGCATGTCGAAATCGGGCACGCTGCAAAGCATCACGGTCAACGACCTGGCTCAACCGCCCGCCACCGTCACGGTCAAGTCTGCCCATGGCGGTAGCGATGTGGAGCCGGTGATCGTGGTCGGCAACGCCCCGGTCGAGGCCGCCAACCAGCCACCGCTGGCCCAGGCCGATGTCGGCAACACCAGTGTCGGTGTCCCGATCACACTCAACCTGCTACTGAACGACAGCGACCCGGATGGCGACGTGCCGCTGACCATCAGCGACCTGACCCAACCCGGGACCGGCCTTGGCGGCGTCGTGATGAACGGCACCACCTCGGTGACCTACACGCCGCCGAGCGGGGCCACACAACCGCTGGTAGCCACCTTCAGCTACCGGGCGATGGATGCCAAGGGCCTGAAGTCGGAACCGGCCACGGTCACCATCAACGTCGCGCCTAACCAGGCACCGACTGCCAACCCGGAGACCGTCGCCACCCTGGGCGTGCCATTGACCATCAACGTACTGGCCAACGACACCGACCCGGAAGGCAACGTACCGCTGAGCGTGGCCAACATCACCCAGCCAGCCGCCGGCCGCGGCACGGTCAGCACCGACGGCACGACCGTAACCTATACCCCACCGGCCACTGTAACCACAGCCTTCACCACCACCTTCACCTACCAGGCACGTGACTCGCTGGGGGGGCTGTCCACCCCCGGTACGGTCACCGTCAACGTGTCGCCTCGGCCTGCCGCTGAAACCTTCGCTGTCACGACAGCCACAGTAACGGCGCGCTCCAACAACCGTTACAACTGGGACATCAGTGGCACCTCGTCGGTGACTACCGGCAATACCGTGACCGTGCAGGTAACCACTACTACCGGTGTCCAGACCTTGGGTACGGCCACGGTAGCGCTGACCGGCCGCTGGCGCCTGGTGGTAGGCAATAGCACCACGATCATCCCGACTGCGGCACCGACGGCGACGATCACCACCGGCCAAGGCACCACGCGCACCGTCAACGTCATCGTGCAGTAAAAGCCGGAGGCTTCGATGAAACGGCTGTACTCCCTGTTGCTCTGCCTGGCCCTGGCGGGCCAGGCCTGCTGGGCAGAGGACCTGATGGACAATGCCGACCTCGCACCCGGCAACGACCTCGGTGAACCAGTGATCATCCGCCTGCTGCCGGCCGGTGCCGGCCAGGCTGCGGTGATCGAGCAACAAGGGTCAGGCAACCGCGCCGCCCTCGACCAGAACGGTCAGGCTCTGCTGGGCCGTATCGTCCAGTCTGGCGGTGCTCAGGAAGCGTACATCTTGCAGGAAGGCAGTGACCTGATGGCCATCATCAGCCAACAGGGAAATGGCAACAGCGCGTCGATTCGCCAGAGCGGCAGCAGCAACAGCGCCGCCATCGAGCAGATCGGCAACGACAACAGCGCCAGCATCGTGCAGTCCGGCTCGGGGCTCAACAGCTCCGTTACCCAGGCTGGCAATGGCCAGCATGTTCAGATCACCCAATACCGATAGACCTGGAGGCACCACCATGTACAAGCTCGCTCCGCTCAGTGCCGCTATCGTCCTGGCCCTCGCAGGTCAGGCCATGGCTGCTGACAGCACCTCGTCCCAGACCCAGGACGGCAAGGAAAACATCGCCGAAGTCTTTCAGGCTCAGGCCCCCTTCGCCTCGGCCACCCAGCACCAGACTGGCAAGGGCCACAACCACCTCGCCGTGCAGGCCGAAAGCACCAGCGATATTCAGCAGAGCGCCACCGGCCAGTACAACGCCGGCTACGCTGAGCAACTGTTCGAGAACGGCAGCCAGATCACCCAACAGGCCGCAGGCAGTTACAACGATGCCTTCGCCAGCCAGTCGATAGGGGCGAACAACGAATCGCTGCAAACCCAGCAAGGCGTCGGCAATAGATCCACCGTGTGGCAGGACAGCCAGGAAGGCAGCAAAGCCACCAGCTGGCAATCCGGCCAGCGCAATGAGGCGTTCATCGAGCAGACCTTCGGTGGCAGCAACAATCGCAGCACCGTCAACCAGACCGGCCAGGACAACTATGGCACCACCGAGCACCTGAACCATGTCGATGGCGATATCCAGATCTACCAGGATGGCCACGACAACTGGGCCTATGGCGACCAGCGTGACGGCACCGGTGGCACCATTGCCATTGGTCAATACGGGGGTGGCAACTCGGTGGAAGTGTGGCAGGACACACAGGTGGGTAGCCAGGCCTCCGTGGTCCAGACCGGCCAGCTGAACGAAGGCTATATCGACCAGAGCTTCGGCGTCAGCAACAAGGTCAGCCTATCGCAGCAAGGCAATGCCAACGCCAGTTGGTCGGACCAGTTCGAGACCAACAATTCAACCACCAGCATCACCCAGACCGGCAACAACAACCTGCATTTCACCTATCAGAATGGTGAAAACCTCAACCTCACCATCAACACCCAAGGCAATGGCAACAGCATCACCGCCAGTAACTGGAAAGGCGCCAAGATGGGTGGCCAGTTCGGTACCAACCAGAACGCCACCATCAACCAGACCGGCAATGGCAACGGCGTAAACCTGACCCAGAAGGGCGCTGACCAGCTGGCCACGCTGACCCAGACAGGTAAAGGCAACCAGATGTCGACCAAGCAGGATGACGTCAGCAACGAGCTGTACTTCGAACAGAACGGCACTGACAACATTCTGATCGCCGACCAGCGTGGTACCGACAACTATGCCTACGGCAGCAGCCAGGGCACCGGCAATACCATCACCCTCGACCAGTCCGGCTATAGCAACCAGAGCTACACCAACCAACTTTACGGAAGCGGCAACGAAGCCACCATCAAACAGACTGACAACATCAACGTCGCCTACGTGACCCAGGGAGGCCAGGGCAACATGGCGTTCGTCGACCAGAGCGGTGTCGCCCAATCCGCCACCATCACCCAGCTGGGCAGCGCGAACCTGGCCACTGTGACCCAGCAGTAAACCGCTCCCCCTTGAACCGCGGTGCTCCTCTCCCTGGTGCCGCGGTTCCTTTTTCTGTTGCCCCTCCCTCTGCAGTCTTTCGATCCGGTCGGCATGTGCAAGCCCTTGGAGTGTATCTGTCGGGGTACAATGGCAAACCGATCAAAGATGTGCAGCAGCATGATCCAGTCCGACCTCGACCTGTTCGGCCCCCAGCCGCAACGCCTGGCCAGCCATACCGTGCTGCTGCCCGGCTTCGCCCTGGCCGAAACCGAGGCGCTGCTCGATGCCCTGCGCCCGGTGCTACGTGCCGCGCCGTTCCGGCACATGTACACCCCAGGAGGGCTGCGCATGGCGGTAGGGCTGACCAACTGCGGTACGTTGGGGTGGGTGAGTGATCAACACGGCTACCGATACAGCCCCAGCGACCCACTCAGTGGCCAGCCCTGGCCTGCCCTGCCCCCGGTCCTGCTCGCCTTGGCCGCCCACGCGGCAGCCATAGCCGGGTTTGACGGTTTCGAGCCGGATGCCTGCCTGGTCAACCATTACCTGCCAGGCACACGCCTGAGCCTCCACCAGGACCGCGACGAGCAGGATTTCGGCCAACCGATCGTGTCGGTGTCGCTGGGTTTACCGGCGGTGTTCCTGTTTGGCGGCCTGCAGCGTGCCGACAAGGCTCAGCGCATTGCACTGAGCCACGGCGATGTGCTGGTCTGGGGCGGCGAAGACCGCTTGCGCTTCCACGGCGTGCTACCGATCAAGCCCGGTGTTCATCCGCGCCTGGGCGAACGGCGGATCAACCTGACCTTGCGTAAGGCAGGTGCCTGAACAGGGTCACTCCTCTGCCGCCCAGTGCAGAACAAGATGAACCCACATGAAACACATTGAACATCTTGGCCAGGCAAGCTTCGAATGATAAGCCGCCTACTTCTGTCTGGAGCCTGCCATGCCAAACCCGCCTGGTTCTTCGAGCCGTTGCACCGGAGCCATGTACCGATGAAGATGCCTGGCCGCGCCCCCAATGCCTCGCTGCAGCTCGACTACGTACGCGACACCCTGTTCGGCCCCGTGGCGCAAAGTGTGGAATGCCAATGCCAGCTCGCCGCCCTCAACCTGCAAGGCCGCCCAGGGCTGCGCTTGCACATTTGCCCCCCACTGCCCGACAAGATCGACCGCGCTCACAGTGTGGCCTTTGTCTGGGATGGGCAGAGTTACCATGGCGTGGTCCGCGACAAGGGTAAATGCGGCGACGGTGGCCTGAACCTGCTGCTGGAACTGCAATAAGCCGATCAGCGGCAGCTGCGGCCGCACTTAAGGCTGCCAGGGCTGATACCTGCGCATTGCTAGTCAGCGGCTAGAATGCATGAACCCGGCCAGCCTGGGCTGACCGGGGCACGACAGGTGCGCTCAGGCAATCGCCTTGAGCGGCGCCGGGTGGCTGTCACGCAGCGCATGCAGCTGCTCCACCAGGTTGACCAGATCACGACAACTGTTGAGATTTTGCAGGGCGACCCCGCTGAGGGTCACGCCTTGATCGAGATCCTGGCCCTGGCCCAGGCGGATGGTCAGGTTGGCGCCGTCCGGGCAGCTGACCTCACAGCGATCTGGCAAGCAGGCCTGTTCGATCATTTGCCGCATCTCTAGTATCGAAACGCCTATCAACGACATGGTACGACCCTCTCTGTGGGATGGCCTGTTGTTTGGAAGTACGCCTTTGTCGGGCGGGGCGCCAATTGATATTGCGCATGCTCGGGCAGCAGTCCATGCGCCCGGGCAATGAGCTTGCGGGGAATCCTCTAGCACCTTAGTGGAAGATTCCCTGCGTGGGCCGAGCGTTCGAATGCATTAGCAGACTTGACGACGAGTGGTCTTGGACAGCAAGGCCACCCAATCAACAGGATCAGTGCGCGGCACCTCCCCTCTCATTCTGCATCTGCCCAAACCGCCCGGCATGGAAATCATCGAACGATTCGGCAATCTCCGCCTGGCTGTTCATCACGAACGGACCGTAGCCGACGATCGGCTCATCGATTGGCTCACCGCTGAGCAGCAGCACACTGGCGCCTTCCAGCGCCTCGACCGCTACGTCTACACCCTCCCGGTCGAGCAGCACCAGGCTGGACGGACCTGCTTCGCGTTCGCTGTTGATTCGAACGTTTCCACGCAACACCACCAGCGCCGCAGTGCGACCGGCAGCAACCGGCAACTGCAAGACAGCGCCGGCGTTGAGCCGCAGATCCCACACATCCATCGCGGTGAAGGTCCGAGCCGGCCCCTGGTGCCCATGATAGTCACCGGCAATTACCCGCAAGCTCCCGGCATCACCGTCCAGCGCTAGCACCGGAATGTCGCCGGCCAGCAGCGTCTGGTAGCCGGCCGCTGCACGCTTGTCCCGCGCCGGCAGGTTCACCCACAGCTGGACCATTTCCAGTGTGCCACCACTGCGGGCGAAGCCGGGGGAATGAAACTCCTCATGGAGGATGCCGTTGGCAGCCGTCATCCACTGCACGTCACCTGGGCCGATCAAGCCGCCAGCCCCGGTAGAGTCACGGTGCTCCAGCTCACCCTGGTAGACGATGGTCACCGTCTCGAAGCCGCGATGCGGATGCTGGCCTACACCGCGTCGTGCCTGGGTTGGGGCGAAATCATGCGGCCCGGCGTAGTCCAGCAGCAGGAATGGGCTGATCCGGCTGGCCAGGTTGTCGTAGGTGAACAGGCTGCGCACCGGGAAACCATCCCCCACCCAATGGGCGTGAGGGCTGTGGTGGATACCCAGAATCTTTTTCATGAGAAGGCTCCTCTCTTGGTTGAGATAACCTTATCAATGATGCCAATCAAGCGGTAGACGGCTGAAATGACATGCATCGTCCCACCTGCAGAACAGTCAGCCCTGCAAGAAACCGAGCACCTGCTCGGCCGCCATGGCCGGGTCTTCCTGCATGAAACAGTGCCCACCGGGCACTTGCAGTGCGGTCACATTGCGGTTTAGCAGCGCCAGGCGATTCACCGAGTGTGGCACAAAGGGATAGGTGTCCTCGCCATACAACACCCGTGTCGGCGTCCTGATTGCTGTCAGGCTGGCCCACATGCGTTTAGGGAACGAGCTGAAGATTTCCACTTCACGGCTGGGCCGGCACTTGAGCACCACGGCCTCGCCACAATCCCCGATGGCATGCTCGACATAGGCCTGCAGCGCCGTATGGGTCCAGCCTTTGAAGATGCCACGCCCTTGCAGCGAGGCCAACGCTGACTCGCGATCGGGCCAGTGGCTGCGACGACTGGCAGCCTTGCGGGCCAGGGCGTGGCGCTGATGCAGGCCGACCAAGGCTGCTGCCCCCATCACGCCGATCATGCGTCGGCTGAACAACACCGGGTCGAGCAGCACGGCGCGTGCAAACAGTTGCGGTTCACTGCTCAGGATCAGCCCTGTGAGCACGCCACCAAAGCTGTGCCCTGCGGCAAACCGCTGTACGTCGCCATACTCGCCACGTCCGCCCTGAAAGGCCTCCACCGCCAAGGCGGCGGTGCGGTTCCAGCCGCGAAACACCCCGCCATGGTCACTGTCGCCATGGCCTTGAACGTCGCAGAGCCACAAGTCGAAATACTTGCCCAGGTGCATCAACAGCGGTTGGTAGGTCAGGCAACAGAAGCCATTGCCATGCAGGAAGTGCAGCAGCGGTTTGCCACTGGCCGGGGTTCGCCAGCCACGCAGGGTGAAACCTTCGGCGCATTCGTGGGACCAGGGAATCAACTGCATCGGCTTACTGTACTCTCGGGGTCAGGAAAACGCTGATTCTACAAACAGCAGCGGGTACAGTGAAATCACCAGCAACAGGGCCATCACGACATTGAACAGCATCAGCCAGCGCGAATGCTGCAACAGGTTGCGCAGGGCGCTGCCGAACATCACCCATACCCCCACGCTCGGCAGGTTGACCAAAGCGAACAAGGCCGCAATGACGATCACGTTGGTTACATAGCCTTGCGCGGGCGTGTAGGTGGTAATCGCCCCCACCGCCATCACCCAGGCCTTGGGGTTGACCCACTGGAACGCCGCTGCTCCCCAGAAGCCCAGCGGTTTGCGGGCACTGGACGAGGCCGTGCCGACCGGCCCGGAAGTGGCGATCTTCCAGGCCAGGTACAGCAGGTAGGCGGCGCCAGTGTAGCGCAGCACCGTATACAGTGGTGGCCAGGCCTTGAATACCTCACCCAGCCCCAGGCCGACGGCCAGCACCATCATCATGAAACCAAAGCTGATACCCAAGGCATGAGGGACCGAGCGGCGCACGCCGAAGTTCACCCCCGAGGCCAGCAACATGGTGTTGTTGGGGCCAGGCGTGATGGAAGACACGAAGGCAAACAGCACAAAGGCGGTCAGCAGGTCGGCAGAGGCAAGCATGGCGGGCATTCCACTTTCTTTATAGGTGCTGTCACACTACCGGAGTCGCTTTCCCCTGCGACCGGTACAGTTTGATTAAATTATGCAGATACACATCACTGTATCGCCAATCCGGACCAAGGAAGCTGTCACCATGAGCCTCACCATTCGCCCTGCCGTGCGTACCGATGCCGCGCAGATCCTCACCTTCGTCACCGAACTGGCCGAGTACGAACGCGCCCGCCACGAGGTGGTCGCTACCCTTGCCGACATCGAGCACAGCCTGTTCGACGAAGGCAGCACCGTGCGCACCCTGATGTGCGAGCGTGATGGTCGTGCAATCGGCTTTGCCGTGTACTTCTACAGCTACTCGACCTGGCTCGGGCGCAATGGCATCTATCTGGAAGACCTGTACGTGACCCCCGAACAACGCGGCGATGGCGCCGGCCGGCAGTTGTTGCAGCACATTGCCCGCGAAGCGGTGGCGAACAACTGCGGGCGCCTGGAATGGAGCGTGCTGGACTGGAACGAGCCAGCGATCGGCTTCTACCAGAAGCTAGGAGCCGAAGCACAGGATGAGTGGGTGCGCTACCGGCTGGATGGCGACAAGCTGGCGGCATTCGCCCGCGGGTGATCGCCCGGCGCCTGCACTTCTGCCTGCTGGACGAACACCGCAGGCGCGAGGCGGTGGTACCTGCTGTTCGACAGCCTCGCGCTCTGTATGACATTGACGCCAAGCCCGCCCCATGCTCTCCTTATGCCTCGCGTTCAGGTGCCCCTCAGGGGGTGAAACGGGAAACCGGTGCGTCCCAGGCCCTTCAGCAGGGCCGGACAATGCCGGTGCTGCCCCCGCAACGGTAAGCGAGTGAAGCGTCTGTACCACTGTGCCTTGTAGTACGGCATGGGAAGGTGACGCGTTCCAGGAGCCCAGCTCTTCCTCGCAAGCCCGGAGACCGGCCTGACGTTCATGAACACCCCGCGGTGGGCGGGCGCTGTTGCATTCCCTTGGGCGGCCACGCCCGGGGCTGCCGCGCTCGCCCATTGCCCACAAAAAAGCAGAGGACCGCGTCATGCCCGTCACCAGCGCCAAACAACACAGCCTTGCGACCCCCGTTACCCTCAGCCAGCGTGTAACCATCGCCATCGGTGCCAGCTTGCTGGGCCTGTGCCTGGTGTACTTTGCCGGTTTCTCGCACATCGAGGCCGTGCACAACGCCGCCCACGACACCCGCCACAGCGCCGCCTTCCCTTGCCACTGAGTACGTCTGATGATCACGCGCATTGCCCGTACTGCGGGCTTCAGCGGGCTTCTTGCAGCCCTGTTGCTGACCTTGCTGCAAAGCTTCTGGGTTGCCCCGCTGATTCTTGAGGCGGAAACCTACGAGTCCTCGGCCCCGGCCGCACACCACGAACACGGTAGCGAAGTGGTCGCTCATGAACACAGCGCCGAAGCCTGGTCGCCGGAAGACGGCTGGCAACGCGTGCTGTCCACCACAGGCGGCAATCTGGTGGTCGCGGTCGGCTTCGCCCTGATCCTCGCCGCCCTGTACAGCCTTCGCGAGCCCAAACGCACCGCCACTGGCGCATTGTGGGGGTTGGCTGGCTTCGCCGTGTTCTGCCTGGCCCCAACCCTGGGCTTGCCACCAGAACTACCAGGTACTGCAGCCGCCGATCTGGGGCAACGCCAGACCTGGTGGGTCGGTACAGCCAGTGCCACAGCGCTGGGCCTGGCCTTGCTGGTGTTCGCTCGCCACTGGCTGCTGAAGGCACTGGGCGCCGTGCTGCTGGTCATTCCTCATGTGATCGGTGCACCGCAACCTGAGGTGCACGAAAGCCTCGCCCCCGAAGCACTGGAAACCCAGTTCAAAGTAGCCTCCTGGCTGACCAACGCCGCCTTCTGGCTGGCCTTGGGCCTGCTCAGCGCCTGGCTGTTCCGCCGTTCCAGCCAGGCTTGATGCCTGCCTTCTACGCCGGTTTTGGCTGCCGCCGGGGTTGCCCGGCGGATACCTTGCAACGCTTGCTGTGCCAGGCACTGGACAACCAGGGCCTGGCGTTGGCCGACCTGCGCGGCATCGCAAGCATCAGCCTGAAGGCCGACGAACCGGGTTTGCAACAACTGGCAGAGCACCTCGGCTTGCCCTTGGTGCTGTACCATGGCGCGCAACTGCAACCCTATGAACCACTGCTCAGCCACCGTTCCGCCGCTGCCCACCAACACAGTGGCTGCTGGGGCGTCGCCGAGAGCGCGGCACTGGCCCTGGCCAGCCAGCGGCAGGGTACGGCCAGGTTGCTGCTGACGCGCCAGGTACTGGGCCCGGCGACGCTCGCCCTGGCCTGCTGAGCGTTTCGTACCCTCTTTCTTGCCAGGACTTAGCATGACCATCTACTTTATCGGTGCCGGCCCCGGCGACCCGGAACTGATCACGGTCAAGGGCCAACGGCTGATTCGTCAGTGCCCGGTGATCATTTATGCCGGTTCACTGGTACCCGCCGCCGTGCTCGAAGGCCACCAGGCCGAAACCGTGATCAACAGCGCCGAACTGCATCTGGAGCAGATCATCGCCGCCATGCGCAGCGCGCACGAACAAGGGCAGGATGTGGCGCGGGTGCACAGCGGCGACCCCAGCCTTTACGGTGCCATCGGTGAGCAGATCCGCCACCTGCAGGCGCTGGGCATCGATTACCAGATCATCCCCGGCGTTACCGCCACGGCAGCGAGCGCCGCCCTGCTCGGCTGTGAGCTGACCTTGCCTCAAGTGGCGCAGACGGTGATCCTCACCCGCTATGGCGACAGCTCGCCCATGCCGCCTGGTGAGCAGTTGGATGACCTGGCGCGCCATGGCAGCACCCTGGCAATCCATCTGGGGGTCAAGCACCTGTCGCGCATTGTCGATGAGTTGGTGCCGCACTACGGCGCGAGCTGCCCGGTTGCGGTGGTGCATCGGGCCACCTGGCCAGACCAGGACTGGGTGCGCGGCAACCTCGGTGATATTGTCGAACGCGTAGCGGCCAAGGATTTCCGCCGCACGGCGCTGATCCTGGTAGGCCACGTACTGGGGGATACGCCGTTCGCCGAGTCGGCCTTGTACCGAGCCGGGCATGCCCACCTGTACCGTCCTGGCGACTGAGCATTGCCAGCCCTGCCTCGGGCATAGCAGACTCCGGGTTCCCGCCTGCGAACAGGAGCCATGCCCATGCTGGAGTTACGCCCCAACTGCGAGTGCTGTGATGCCGACCTGCCGGGTGACAGCCCCGACGCCCTGATCTGCTCCTTCGAATGCACGTTCTGCCGTGCCTGTGCCGAAACCCGCTTCCAAGGCCGCTGCCCGAATTGTACCGGGCAGTTGGTGGCCCGCCCGACGCGGGTCGGGCAGGCATTGACCAACAACCCTGCCTCCACACTGCGTATACACAAACCGCACGCTGCCTGCGCCTGAATAACTGCAAAGAACCGGCATCACCGCTGTTTCAGGGTGATGCCTTTCCTGTTTCTTGTAGGATTTCTCAACAATAAGTAATAGGGATTTCAACACTTCTATACTCGGCATTACCAAACCTCGGGAATGGTCGTATCGTGCAGCGCTTCCGATAACCCCACTTGCAGACGTATTCCTGAGTGTTCCAGGAAGCGGACCACATCCCTACAGGAGTTTTCCCCATGACAACCGTGCTGATCGTCGACGACCACCCTATTGTCCGGCTGTCCCTGCGCCTACTGCTCGAGCGCGAGCGCTTCCATGTCGTCGGCGAGGTCGGCAATGGCAGTGAAGTGGCTCAGGTAGCCCGTGAACTGCGCCCGGACGTGGTCATTCTCGACATCGGCCTGCCTGGCCTGGACGGTATGGAAGTCATCAAGCGATTGCAGAGCCTGGAGCCGGCACCGAAGATCATGGTGCTGACCGGCCAGGCCACCGATCTGTATGTGCGCCGCTGCCTGGATGCCGGGATAGGCGCCTTCGTCACCAAGGAAGAGGACCACGAGGCACTGCTGTTCGCTCTCAAGGCCCTGATCAAGGGTTATTCGACCTTTCCGCAAATGTCGGTCAACAGCAACTCGCTGGAGAGCGAGCCAGTGCGCCTGGCCAGTCTCTCCAACCGGGAAATGGAAGTGCTGCGGCGCCTCGCGCGCGGCGAGAACAACAAGAACATCGGCACTTGCATGAACCTCAGCGCCAAGACCATCAGCACCTACCGGGGCCGTATCATGGAAAAGCTCAAGACCGAGTCGCTGGTGGAAATGGTCGACCTGGCCAAGCGTAACAACGTCTATTGAGCGCTCGGCTGCCATGAAACAGTTGCTGGCGAGCGTCCTTCTGGCTATTGCTCTGGCCAAGTCCCCGGTGCTGCAGGCCAGCAGCGAGCCACGCCATCTGCTGGCGCGCTCAATCAGCGCCTCTGCCCCGCTGACGTTGTCCAGCGATGATCGCCACTGGCTGAAACAGCGCCAACACCTGGTACTGGGCAGTGCGCGCCCCGACTACCCCCCGTTTGAAATCAATGTGAGTCAGCATGACTATGAGGGGTTAAGCGCAGACTACGCCGGCATCATCGGCGAACAGCTTGACATACCTATTGAAGTTCGCCGCTTTAACAGCCGTCACGAGGCCATCACTGCCTTGCGTGATGGCCGTATTGACCTGCTGGGTAGCTCCAACGCCTTCGAAGCGGCGGACGCCCAGCTTAGCCTCAGCACCCCTTATGCCGACGACCTGCCCGTAATCGTCACCCGTGAGGGGCACAGCTTGAAAAGTACGCCCGACCTCGCCGGCCTGCGCCTGGCGATGGTCGATCACTACCTGCCGGCCGTCAGCGTTCGTACCCAGTACCCCAAGGCGCAACTGAGCCTGTACCGCTCGACCCTGGCCGGGCTCGCTGCCGTGGTGCTGGGCGAGGCAGACGCCTATCTGGGCGATGCCATCAGCACCGACTACATGATCGGCAAAAGTTTTCAGGGCACGTTGAAAATCGACCATTTTTCCCAACTGGCCCCAGAGGCTTTTGCCTTCGCCATCGCCAGCGACAACCCGCGCTTGCATCGGCTGGTGGACAAGGCGCTGTCACGCATAAGCGAAAGTGAACGTCTGAACATTCTGCGCCGTTGGAGCAGTGGTAATACCAGCCTGCTGCTGCAGCGCCACCTCACTGCCTTGAGCGAAGAAGAAGAATCCTGGATCACCGACCACCCCACTATCAGTGTACTGGTCAATACCTCGCTGGCACCTCTGACGTTCAACGATGCTCAACACCGCCCTAGCGGTATCACCCTGGACCTGCTCAAGCAGATCTCATTGCGCACGGGGCTGCAGTTCAAACCCGTCGAGAGTGCTTCATCGCAGGTCATGATCGACCGCCTGTTACACGGCGAGGCACAGATGATCGGGGCGCTGGGCTATGGCGCCGACCGTTTGAAGCAACTGCGCTACACCCGCCCCTACCTGGTCAGCCCGCGCGTGCTTGTCACCCGCAACGAAGGCGAATCATCTGCACAGTCCAAGGCCCTGGATGGCAAGCGCATCGCCTTGGTGCGCGGCTCACCGCAGCAGGCCGTTTTGCAACAGCGATACCCGCAGGCCGAGATAGTCGAAGTTGACAACCCACTCGGTCAGATGGAGGCCGTGGCCAACGGTGTTGCAGACGTAGCCCTGAGCAGCCATATCAATGCTACCTATTACATCAGCCATGTATTCAAGGAACGTTTGCGCATCGCCGGCGTGCTCGACGACGCCCCGGCCATTGCCGCCTTTGCCGTAGCCGCCGACCAGCCCCAGTTGCAGGCCATTCTCGACAAGGCGCTGCTAAGCATTCCACCTGAAGAACTCGACCAGCTGATCAACCGCTGGCGTACCAGCACACTGGTGAGCGACAGCCCATGGCGCGACTACCGCACCCTGGCCTTGCAGGTACTGGTGCTGTCGGCCCTGCTGCTGGCCGGGGTGGTGTTCTGGAACAGCTACCTACGCAAGCTGATCAACCAGCGAACCGAGGCACAGCACGCGCTGCAGGCACAGCTTGCGCTCAGTCGCGGGCTGCTGGAGCAGTTACGCCAGGCCAAGGAGGATGCCGAACAGGCCAGCCAGACCAAAAGCACCTTCCTGGCCACCATGAGCCATGAGATCCGGACCCCGATGAATGCCGTGATCGGTCTGCTGGAACTGGCCCTGGAAGATAGCCGCAGCGGCCGCAGCGACGCCCAGACCCTACAGACCGCCCATGATTCAGCCATTGGCCTGCTTGAGCTGATTGGCGATATTCTCGACATTTCCCGCATCGAGTCCGGGCACATCAGCCTACAGCCTGTGCCTACCAACTTGGTCGAACTGGTGCGCGCCACGCTGCGGGTGTTCGAAGGCAATGCCCGGGCCAAAGGGTTGCATCTGCACGGCGAGCTGCCTGCGGAGCCGGTATGGGTGCTGGCCGATCCACTGCGACTCAAGCAAATTCTGTCCAACCTGATCAGCAACGCCATCAAGTTCACCGACCGTGGTGAAGTGCAGGCATGCCTGCTGCTGCCCAAAGTTGCCGGCCAGGGCGTTCTGGCTATCGAGCTGAATGTGCGCGACACCGGCATCGGCATCAGCCCCGCCGACCAGGCGAGGCTGTTCAGTGCCTTCGTTCAGGCCGATGGCCCAAGGGCACGTCAGGGCGCAGGCCTGGGGTTGGTCATCAGCCGCACCCTGGCCGAACTGATGGGCGGCTCCTTGACCCTTCAGAGCGTCGAGGGCGTTGGCACCCGGGTACAAGTCAACCTGCAGTTGCCCGTCTGCGCAGCACCGACACAAGCGGAAGAGCAACTCACGACACATGAAACCAGCAGCGGCCCGCTCAATATCCTGGTGGTCGACGACTACCCGGCCAACCTGTTATTGCTGGAAAGGCAACTGCAAACCCTGGGGCACCATGTGACACTGGCGGAGAATGGCGAAATCGCCCTTGCGCGCTGGCAGGACGCGCGCTTCGACCTGGTGATCACTGATTGCAGCATGCCGGTCATGGACGGACATGAGCTCACCCGGCGCATTCGCAGCCTGGAGTGCGAGGGCGGCCTGCCGGCAGGCCGTATTCTTGGGGTGACCGCCAACGCCCAGGCCGAGGAGCGTACTCGCTGCCTGGCCAGTGGTATGGACGAATGCCTGTTCAAGCCGATTGGCCTGCGCACGCTCAAGGCCCATCTGCCACAGGTACGCCCTCAGCAGCCGTCACCGGGCCCCTGCCATAGTGGGTTCGACCTGGCCGAATTGCGCCACCTGACCCAAGACGACGAACAGTTGACGCGGCATTTGCTGGAGCAATTGTCGATCAGCGTCGGTGAAGACCTGGCCGCCCTGCGCGCCTTGGCAACAGACGCCCCTGATGACGCAGTGCGTGCCTTGGCCCACCGCATCAAGGGTGGCGCCAAAATGATCAGGGTGCGCACCGTGGTCAAAGACTGTGAAGCTATCGAACACGCCCACGCGAAAGGACTGCCGACCGCCGAACAACGCGCGCAATTGCAAGTCAGCCTGCAGGCACTGCTCGACGAGATGCGCGAGGCGCTCAATGCAATTGCAGCGTCGAGCTGATCTGGCTGATGGCATCCACGACGTGCCGTGAGCCTTGCTGGATTTCCATGATCACCGTGCCCGCCTCATTGGCCAGCGCCACGCCGTGACCGGTGCGGTTGAGGCTCGATTGCATACTGGCCACTGCCAATAGCGACAGGTCGTGGTTCTGCCGCACCACATCGACAATTTCCAGGGTGGCCTTGCTGGTTCGCGCGGCAAGGTTGCGCACCTCATCGGCCACCACGGCAAAGCCGCGCCCGTGCTCGCCGGCACGCGCTGCCTCGATGGCTGCATTAAGGGCCAACAGGTTGGTCTGGTCGGCGATGCCACGGATGGTCAGCACAATCTGCCCGATCACATCCGACTGCTTGTTTACCGCATCGATGCTGCGCGCTGCGTCGTTAAGCTCCTGGGAAATCTGCTCGATTACCTGTACTGCCTGCTGCACCACTTCGGTACCCTTGCGCGCGCAGGCATCGGTCTGCACCGAACTGGCATGGGCAGCGTGGGCGGCGCTTTGCTGGGTGCAGACCTGCTGGGTGATGTCGCTGGCAAACTTGACCACTTTGCACAGGCGGCCCTTGCTGTCGAAAATCGGGTTGTAGGAGGCCTCCAGGAAAACGGTCTGGCCTTGCTTGTTGACGCGTTCGAAGCGGTGTGAATGGTACTCGCCACGGTTCAGAGAAGCCCAGAACTCGCGGTACTGGGCCGATTCGCGTTCATGCGCCAGGCAGAACAGCCCGTGGTGGCGGCCAACCACTTCATCGAGGCGGTAGCCCATGGTGTCGAGAAAATTCTGGTTGGCCTTGATCACCCGGCCTTGCGGGGTGAACTCGATCACCGCCATGGAGCGGCTGATGGCCTTGAGCAGGCTTTCGCTCTCGTGCTCCAGCATTACCCGCTGGGTGATGTCCGATGCCACCTTGATTACGCTGGTGACTTGCCGGTGCTCGTCCAGCACAGGCATGTAGCTGGCTTCCAGCCAGACCTCGCGCCCTGCCTTGTCGATGCGCTCGAACGTACCACTGATTGCCTTGCCCTGCCCCAACTCGCGCCACAGTTGCTGGTACTCGGCGCTTTTTGCATAGTCCGGCTCACAGAACAGCCGGTGGTGCTTGCCACGCAGCTCGTCGGCGCTGTAGCCCATGGCCTGGCAGAAACGCTCGTTAGCGTCGAGGATAGTACCGTCGGGGGCGAACTCGATCATCGCCATGGCACGGCTGATAGCAGCCAGTTTGCTTTGCGCATCGGCCAACGCCTGGCGGCTGCGCTGGATTTCTGCCAAATCAGACTTGCGATGGAAATCGAACATGACACGGGGCTCCCTATGCGCGGTTTTCTGAGCATAGATCGCCGTTTGCAAGTCGTGGCATTTGTGGCGCCTGATAGATCCAGCGCCGTTCGCGCGGCGCATCGCGAACAAGCTCGCTCTTACACCTACAGCGCCTGTCTTTAGGCAGGCCGGTTTCCTTGCGATCACTTGCAAGGCGAAAAATCCGCAGCGCCCGGGGAGCTCACCTTCCGGACTCCAGCATTAAGGGCGATGGTGTCTGCGTCTTTTTAAGCGGACGCGATCACCCTTGAGGCGTCAGTGATCATCGAGTTACCCATGGCCGAGCAAATGATCACGGTGAAATGGCCAGCCTCAGATCCCGAAGGCTGCTCGGTGCAGGCGGTGTGATCAGCATGCTGTAAACGCCGGCCATTTGGCCGCTCTACATGTCGTCGTCCAGTACCTGCTCTGGAACAATCGGCGGCATGACTTCCTTGCCCAACCTCGACCAGATGACCCCGGAACAGCTTCGTGCCTAGGTAGCACAGGCGTTGCAGTTGCAGTCTCAGGTCGAGGCGATGAGCAAGAAGATTCAGGCAGTTGCCGCGTAACCTAATTCGTCACGACCCTGAAAACACCCTGTGCGCCTGTGGCTACCGACTTCAACGCATTGGTGAAGACGTCAGCAAGAAGCTGGACTACACGCCGGGCGTATTTACCGTCGAGCAACATAAGCGTGGTAAGTAGGCCCGCCGTCAGTGCGAAACCCTAATTCATTCGCCAGTGCCAACGCAGGTCATCGACAAAGGTATCCCGACCTAGAAACTTGCGATGGGCATGATCCGTATGCCTATCTCAAAGATGTGCTGACGCGGCTGCCGACGCAGCGGGCCAGTATGATCGGGCAACTGCTGCCTCACCAGTGGAGGCTGGCCTGATTCATCTATGCCTGCCCCATTGAAATTAGTTCATGGAACTACATCCAAACGCGAGCCTCGCCACTTGGCCAGCAGCCACCCTCCTTGGTTTTTGAAGTCAGCATCGAGGAGTACTAGGGATTGAATTCGATTTAATAGGAAGTGCCTGAAGTCCCTGCGAGATTCACACCATGCAGCTAGGATTTCCATATCTTCAAAATATCCAATTCCCAGCGGCCAAACGGTACGCTCCGTCTCTACGGATTTTTCACTCACATAGACTAAGCGAATTTTCGTCTCCAGCCGTATGGCATCGCGTAAGCACTTGGCGTCAAATCCATATGCACCACGAGATTGAGAGGATGCAGCGAATAATGGCGTCTTGAACAATCTACCAGCAACAGCTGATGGTAGTACCGCTTCTGCCTTTGACAATACGTCGAGCGCTGCTTGAGCCAACGACGCGTCAGGTTGCTGTGCTACCCAACGCATGCCAAGCATCAGTGCATCAAGCTCTTGCTCATTGAACATAAGAGGTGGGAGAACGAATCCTGGACGGAGTATGTAGCCGATACCAGCCTCACCCCGAATGTCGGCGCCTTGAGCCTGCAATGTAGCAATATCGCGATACACAGTGCGCAGACTTACTGACATCTCCTCCGCAAGCCTCTGTCCAGTCACTGGATGACGGCGCGCGCGCAGAATTTGTACGAGAGAAAGAAGTCGTTGAGTACGGGTCATGCGTCAATGCTGACATTTTTTGTCAGCAGAGTCGAATAGCATCTGAGCCTCAATGTTCGAGGATATTTCATGGCAAGCCCAAACCTATTCCTGTTGTACGTAAAAGACCCTCAGAAAAGCTGTGACTTTTATGAAAAGTTGCTTGAACGGAAGCCGCAGTCGGCATTCCCCAGTTATGTTTCGTTCTTGCTTGATAATGGTACGGCCTTGGGCCTCTGGTCGACCAATGCCAAGGATTACAAAAGCGGAGGTAGCGGTCATCGTACCGAGGTTGCCTTTCTGGTTGAGACGGAAACGCAGGTAGAAGATCTTCATCAAAAATGGACGGCTGAAGGCGTCCACATTGAGCAGGCGCTTCACCACGCAGTGTTTGGTCTGACATTCGTGGCACTCGATCCGGATGGCCATCGACTACGAGTGTGCATGCCTGATTGACTTGATTCTTGGCATGGATTCGAAAAATGTCCATGCCTCGCATTCCTTCAGTCATGCCAAAGCACGCGAAACTGACTCACGTGTACGCTATGCGTCAGGTTCCGCTCTGCTGAGTGTTCGCCGGACGCTTACCAAAATCCATCCGTTAGCGCCCCCGTAGGAGCGGGTTCACCCGCGAACACCGGCACAGCCGGTGCCATGCCCCGCGTCGCCGGCTTCGCGGGTAAACCCGCTCCACATCTGTTTTGGGCCAATCATTCCTGTGGAAGTCGCGCGAGAAGGCCTTGGCGGGCACTCTCAGGTGCTCTCGCGCACCATCAACTCAAAGCCCAGATCCTGCTGCGCATTCGTCACCCGCTTGCCATCCAGCAACGCCAGCAGCGCTTGCGCTGCGCCCCGACCCACCGCAGCCCGTGGTGTACGAATCGAGGTCAGGCGCGGCACCATGTGCGCCGAGGCCGGCAAATCGTTGAAACCGACCATCGCCACCTGACGTGGCACCTCCACCCCTTGACGCAAGGCCTGCAGCACCGCGCCCTGGGCCAGGTCGTCGTTACAGAAGAAGATGCCGTCGACATCCGGCGCCTGCTGCATCAGCTGGCTGAACAGCGCGCTGCCCAGGGCAATCGACGATGGCTCCGGCGCCAACACTTCCAGCTCGGCGGCCTGCAAACCGGCCTCTGCCAGCGCCTGACGGAAACCCTCGGCACGCTGCATCACCCTAGGGTCCAGCTGCGCAGCAATGAATGCCAGACGCTTGCGCCCGCGTTCGATCAGGTGCCGTGCAGCAGCACGTCCGGCCTGATGCTGCGAGAAACCGACCGACAAAGCCCCTGTCTCGCCGTTGAGCTCCATCATGTGCACACACGGCACACCGCTGGCAGCCAGCATCTGCCTGGCAGCATCGCTACGCTCGAAACCGGTCAACAAAATGCCACAAGGCTGATAGGCCAGGTAATTGCGGATCAGGTTCTCTTCTTCGGCAAGGTCGTAGTGATAGTTGCCGATCAGCACCTCGAGCCCACGCGGACGCATGACCTCGTGAATGGCCTCAAGGGTGTCGATGAACAGTTGGTTGGACAACGACGGGATCAATACCACCACCGACTGGCTGCGTGCCGAGGCCAACGCCCGGGCGGCCGGGTTGGCCACATAGCCGAGGCTCGCCGCCGCGGCGATGACCTTTTCCACCAGGGCGGGCGCAACCGTGCTGACCCCACGCAAAGCGCGCGAAGCGGTAATTGGGGAAACCCCGGAAAGCCTGGCAACTTCAGCCAGGGTGGGACGACCTGTAGTACGGGAGCCGATGCGGGACATGAATGTTGTAATTTTACTACTTGCAAGGATAGGGAACGGCCACTAAGGTAGCGCTGTCTCAGGATGCAGGCAATGTAATCTTTGGTAGCAGCCACCACGCGCTTGCCACCAGGCGTCCATACTGCGTAAGGACAAGACCAATAACACCGGGGAGGTGGCTGTTCGTCAATGGCGAGACAGCGCTATCTCACCCGCAGGAGGTACTGATGAATTCTCCCCTGTCCGCCATTGTGGTGATGGGCGTGGCCGGTTGCGGCAAAAGCTGCATCGGTGCCGCCATCGCTGCCAGAAGCGGCGGCCGCCTGATCGAAGGCGACGCTTTCCACCCTGCCGAAAACATCCGCAAGATGAGCGCTGGCATCCCGCTGGACGACAGCGACCGTGCCGGCTGGCTGGTCCGCCTTGGTGAAGAGTTGCAAGCCACCACCCAGGCCGGGGAACGCCCGATCCTGACCTGCTCGGCACTCAAGCGCCGCTACCGCGATACCCTGCGCGATGCCATGCCCGGGCTGGTGTTCGTGTTCCTCGAACTGTCGCCTGCCGAGGCTGAAAAACGCGTGCTGGCTCGCCCAGGGCACTTCATGCCGGCCAGCCTCATCGACAGCCAGTTCGCTGCCCTGGAATCGCCACGCGGCGAACCACTGACACTTGCACTGGACGCCACCCAACCGATCGAAGCACTGGCCGAAGCGGTGGACCGCTGGCTAAAGCGCTGCGGTGAGTCGGGCCTGGCGCAAACCGCCTGACCTCGGCGGTTTTTCCGTCTCACCAAAGACAGCGCTACCCCGACCCGTAAAGCGGGCAAAGACTCCATAAAGCTACGCCCAAAACAACGATAAGACCGAGGCCTTCAAACCATGTTCGGACTGGCTACTGATACCTTCCTGCTACTCGACGCGCTGGTTACCATCGTCGGGCTGATCCTGCTGATCACCCACTTCAAGGTTCACCCCTTCGTCGCCCTCACCCTCGCGGCCGGCTTCCTGGGCCTGACCTCCGGCATGCCGGTGGCCAAGGTCATGAAATCGTTCCAGGACGGTTTTGGCGGCGTATTGGGCTTCGTCGGGATCGTGCTCGCCCTCGGCACCATGCTCGGCAAGCTGATGGCCGACTCCGGCGGTGCCGACCAGATCGCGCAAACCCTCATCCGCGCCTTCGGCAAGAAGAACGTGCATTGGGCGATGATGTTCGCCGCCTTCCTGGTGGGCATCCCGCTGTTCTTCGAAATCGGCTTTGTGCTGCTGATTCCACTGGTGTTCATCGTCGCCCGGCGCTCTGGCGTCTCGCTGGTGAAAATCGGCATTCCGCTGCTGGCCGGCCTGTCGGTGGTGCACGGCCTGGTGCCACCACACCCGGGCCCCTTGCTGGCAATCGGCATTTTCCACGCTGACATTGGCAAAACCATCTTCTACGGCCTGCTCGTTGCACTGCCCACCGCGATCATCGCCGGTCCTCTGTTCGGTAACTTCATTTCCCGCTACATCCCGGGCAACCCGTCCCAGGAACTGATGGACCAGATCGCCAAGGATTCCGACCAGGGCAACCTGCCAAGCTTCAGCATCACACTGATCACCGTGCTGCTGCCGGTCGCGTTGATGCTGCTGAAAACGTTCGCCGACGTGGTGCTGCCTGCCGAGCACATCGTGCGCCAGTGGATGGACCTGATCGGCCACCCGATCACCGCCCTGCTCGCCGCCCTGCTGCTGGCCTTCTACACCTTCGGCTCGGCCCGCGGCTTCAATCGCCAACAGATCATGAAGATGCTCGACCAGAGCCTGGCACCGACTGCCGCCATCGTGCTGATCGTCGGCGCTGGCGGTGGCTTCAAGCAAATGCTGGTGGACACCGGTGTGGGTAGCGTGATTGGGCAAATGGCCGTGCAGGCGGAAATTTCGCCGATCATGCTGGCTTGGCTGGTGGCGGCGGTGATCCGCATCGCAACCGGCTCCGCCACGGTCGCCACCATTACCGGCGCGGGCATCGTGGCCCCGGTGATCGACCTGGTGCCGGGGGTGAACCGTGAACTGTTGGTACTGGCCACTGGTGCCGGCTCGCTGATCCTGTCCCATGTGAACGACGCCGGCTTCTGGCTGGTGAAGCAGTACTTCAACATGACCGTTGCAGAAACCTTCAAGACCTGGAGCATGATGGAGACGATCCTGTCCATCGTCGGCATAATTTTCATCATGTTGCTGTCACTGGTGGTGTGACCGTTGATCGGGGTAATGGCACCTTCACGTTTCGGGTAAGGCCAAAGGGATGTATGAGCCCTACCCGTATAGCAAAGGAGCCTGCCATGCCCCGCTCAATCATCCTGTCGATTGCCCTGCTCGCCTCGCCGCTGGCTTTTGCTATCGGCACAGGCCCGACCTACCCCGACGACCCGCACAATACAGCGCCACAGCCAGGCGTGGACAGCACCCTCAACCCGATCGAGAAGCCCTTGCCGCGGGATACCGACCCGCGCATACAGGGCAACGAACCACAAAGCCCGCCAGCCATGCAGAATGACAACCGCAATCTGCCGGGGATAGATGGCAGCAGGTCGGAAGGTACCGGACGGCAAGGAGAAGGCAGCACGGGCACAGGCAACCCCTGACGACCCTGCCTGTACTACCACTGACGTTTGTCAGGCCGGGTCAGTCCCAGCTTCTCGATCCGGTAACGCAGCATATCCCGCGACAACCCAAGCATCCGTGCCGACTTGGTCACGTTCCAGTCGGTACGGTCCAGGGTCTTGCAGACAAGGTCACGCTCCATGTCAGGCAGACTTGTACCCGGCTCTGGCTCGTGCCGCGGCATTTCGAACATGGCCGCCATCGGCTGTTGCGCCAACGGCTCGTCAACCAAGGTCATGCACAGGTTCAACTGATGCGCCTGCACGACCTCGTTCGGCGCCAGCAACACGGTCTGCTCCAGCATGTTGCGCAATTCTCGTACATTGCCAGGCCAGCTATAACCGAGCATCAGGCTTTCGGCCTCGGCCGAAAAGCGCAGGTTCGGCTTGCCATAACGGCGGCTATGGTGGGCAAGGAAATGCCGCGCCAATAGCAGTATGTCCTGCCCACGCGAATACAGGCGCGGCACCTTCAGGGCGATAATGCGCAGGCGGAAGAACAGGTCACGGCGGAATTTGCCCTGCTGCACCATTTGTTCCAGGTTACAGTTGGTGGCGCTGATCACCCGCAGATCGACCTTGCGTTCCTTCACAGCACCAATCCGGCGGATGCTGCGGTCTTCCAGCAACTTGAGCAACTTGGCCTGTAGCACCAGGTCCATTTCGCCGATCTCGTCAAGGAACAAGGTGCCGCCATCGGCAGCCTCCACCAGCCCCACCCGGCGCTCCTTGGCATCGGTGAAAGCGCCCTTCTCATGACCAAACAGTTCGGCCTCAAGCAGGTTGGCAGGGATCGAAGCGCAATTGAACTCGATGAACGGCCCTTTGCTGCGCGAACCATCAAAATGCAGGGCACGGGCCACCAGCTCCTTGCCAGTACCGGTCTCGCCTTCGATCAGCACCGGTGGCAGGTCGTCACTGGCCATGCGCCGCTCGGCATCGAGCACCTGGCGCAGGGTGTGCTTGAGGGTGAGCATCACCGGCGACTCGCCGATCAATGCCTGCAACCCGGACTTCTGCGCCTCGCGCTCCTGGTAGAACGACAGCGTGCGCTCCATACGCTCGGTTGCCAGGGCCTTGTCCAGGGTCAGCTTGAGCTCGGCCAGTACCACCGGTTTGGTCAGGTAATGAAAGGCGCCCTCCTTCATCGCCTGCACGGCATCTTCGACATTGCCGTAGCCGGTCATCATGATCACCTTCAGGTCCGGTGCCTGGGCCACCAGGGTACGCAGCAGGTCATGCCCGCTCATGCCTGGCAGCGAGTTGTCGGTCAGCACCGCGTCAGGTTGCGCCCGCTTGATCTGCTCCAGCGCCAGTTCCGCGCTGTGGCACACGATGACATCGTAGCCCTTGAGGCTGAGGTAAGTGCGAATGTTGTCGGCAAGGATTTCATCATCCTCGACGACCAGGATGCTGTGCTCCATGTTCCCCTCCCGCTGCAATATTGAATGTAAGGCTGACGCGGGTTCCTTCCTCTTCGCGGCTGCTCAGGCTGACCGAGCCGCCAAAACGTTCCATGATGCGCTTGACCAGGGCCAGCCCCACGCCAAGGCCACCCTGTTTGGTCGTGAAGAACGGCTTGAACACCATCCGTTCCTGCTGTTGGCTCATGCCTTTGCCCGTGTCGGTCAGCACGAACTCGGCGCGCAGGCCTTCTTGCACATTGACCTGGGCATTGAGCATCCCGCCAGCGGGCATGGCCTCCAGGGCATTGGAAAACAGGCTGTTGAGAATCTGCGTGAGCTGCAGCGGCTGGCTGACCACCCACTGCACGTCAGGCCCTTCGAAATGGAAGCGCACGCCGTTGCGTTCGATCTGCTGGGCGAAGGCCAGGTGGGTGTCTTCGATGGCCGCCACCAGGTCCACGGCCTCGGGTTCTTCACTGGACGGACGCAACGACACCAGCAGGTCGCGCACCCAACGCGACATGCGGTCGACCTGGCTGATGATGTCAGTGATGTTCTTCTGCGCAGCAGGGTTGGCGGTTTCCTGGGCAAGTTCGGCGCTGGAGAGGATATTGGCCAGCGGGTTGCGCATGCTGTGAGCCACTGCCGAAGACATCTCACCCAGCGCCACATAGGTTTCGCTTGCCACCAGCCGCTCCTGCTGCAGGTGCAGCATGTGCGCCGCACGGCGCACGATCCAGAACAGCCCGAAGTAAATTAACGCGCCACCTACCAGGGTCGAGGCCCAGATCAGCAAATAGCCGCGCTGGATGCGCCGGATCAGATCCTGCGGTTCCTTGTAGATTTCCACCATGGCCAGTACCTGCTCACCCTGGCTATCGAACAGCGGGATGTAGTTCTCGATAAACAGGTAGCGTGGTTCGCGCTGGAACTTCTGCTCTTCGCGATCATCCGCAACCTTGTGATAGCTGGCCGACACCGCCTTGCGCGAGCGGAAGGCGCGCTCAAGATCACCATCAACTTCTATCCGCTTGCCAATCAGCTCTGCGTTGGTGGACCAGACAATGGTGCGGTCGCGGGCATAAACGTTGGCCAGCAAGGTGTCCGGCAGGTGCTCGACATGATCGAGGAACTCGACCCGGGTCGACTCGGCCAAGGCCGGGGTGAACTGCCGGTACTGCAGGTCCAGTCGCGGGTCCAGCAACTCGCCCATGGTGGTGCCAGGCGGTAATTGCGAATGACGCACTTCGGCCTGGGCCATTGCCTGAATGAACTGCGCGGTGAGCATGGCATCGCGCTCTACACTGTCGCGCACCACGAAGCGCGTCGAAACGTACCCCAGCCCACCTGCCACCGAGGTAATGATCAACAGGCTGATAACCGAGAACCAGCGCAGCAAGTTGAATTCACGCAAAGGTAAGACCCGTCCGCTGGCGGTCGCACTGACCTTGTCGGGCGCTTCGTTTTCCAGCATCTGCATCGCGTGGTTCCCGCGCTGGGCGTACGTTCAGAACTGCATCAAGGCCAATGGCAGTAGCCACTGGGTAGCAATCCACCCGGGCAGTCGCAGCTGCCATTTGTAGCGTATTGCGCTTCACACATTTACTGCAAAAACTTAGCCAGCAGAATCTGAAAAATTAAAACTGTTATTTTTTAGTAGCTTACAAGCACTTATTAATCCCAATCAGAAGGATATCCCCCACAACTGGGGCATTTTCACCCACAAAAAGTTAATTTCCTTAATATCAATGTCTTACAACACTTAAGTAATGTCGTTTGACGAGTTCAAGCCAGTCGAAAACTTAACGAGACCCTCGTGCCATGGCCCTCGCTGCTGCTGAGCCGAACCGCACCGCCGAAGCGTTCCATGATGCGTTTCACCAGCACCAGCCCCACCCCCAGCCCACCCTGTTTGGTGGTGAAGAATGGCCGGAAGGCCATGCGCTGCTGCGCGTCGTTCATGCCCTTGCCATTGTCGGACAGGCGCAAGGTCAGGCTGCGTCGGTTATGACGCACCACTTCGATACGCAACCGCCCGCCCTGCTCCATCGTCTCCAGGGCATTGGCGATCAGGCTACTGAATACCTGGCGCAGCAATACCGGGTGCCCCAACACCTGCACGCTCGGTAACGGTTGCAAGTCCAGGCTTACTCCACCGCGCGCCAGCGGCACAGCGTAGGTCTGCAGGCTTTCCTGCAACGCCTGCGGCAAGTCCACCGCCAATGCCTCGTCGTTCAGCGGGCGCAGTGACTGCAGCATCTGGCGGATCCACTGCGACATCCGGTCGACCTGGCTGATGATATCGTTGACCTGGCGTTGCGCCGGGCCTTCGTCGAACGCCTGTGCCAGTTCGGCACTTGAGCGGATACTGGCCAGCGGGTTGCGCAGGCTATGGGCCACCGCCGACGACACCTCACCCAGTGCCACGTAGGTTTCGCTGTTGATCAGCCGCTTCTGCTGCACCGCCAGCAGCCGGGCGGCGCGGTGCATCATGCCGTAAAGGCCGACATAGACCAGTGCAGCGCCGACGGTGATGGCCAACCAGATCAGGATCAGGCCATGCTCGATGCGTGCGATCAGGTCATGGGGTTCTTTATAGATCTCGACCATCGCTGTGACCTGCTCGCCATCGGCATCGAACAGCGGAATGTAGTTCTCGATCAATAGCTGCTTGGGCGGGGTGATGAACTTCTGCTCGGAGCGGGCATGTTCGAAACTGTGGTAGCTGGCCGAAACGCGCATCTTGTACTCGAAAGCCCGATTCAGGTCTTCATCGCCTTCGATCAACTGGCCGATCAGTGCCGGGTTGCTGGACCAGATCACAGTGCGGTCCAAGGCATAAATATTGGCCAGCAGCATATCGGGCAGGTGAGCGATATGGTCAAGAAACTCGCCGCGGGCCTTGCGCCGGGCATCCGGGTCGACGTCGGGCAAGTTATTGCGGTCGGTGCGCGGATCGAGCAGTTCGCCCATGGTCCGCACATTGGGGATCGACACATGGCGCACTTCGGCATCGGCGATGGAGGTGATGAACTGTGCGGTGAGTAACGCGTCACGCTCGACGCTCTCGTCGATGATGAAGCGGCTGGAAATCAGCCCCAGCCCGGCAGCCACCGAGAGAATGATGGCTAGACTGACCCAGGCATACCAGCGCAGAAGGTTGAATGGCCTGCGCGGGGCGGCCAACTCGCTACCGGCAGGCACGTCAATAGTGTCGGAACGAGGGGCGACGTCCATAACGGACACCTCAGCTGGGCACCTTTAGAAGGTTATAGCCCAGACTTGGGGAAACCATAGTATTAAATTGATGGCATCCGCCGAAGGGTATTTATTCCCTCCCCACTTCACCTGCCCGATACAGCCTGAGGATGGTGTGGCCCCTGTGGGAATGCGTGAGCTGCAAGCCAGCTGTTACAAAGGCGAGTCGTCATTCAACCCTTGCAACTTGCGATACTCGCGCAGCACCGTGGGCACATAACGCCGGGTCTCGGCAAACGGCGGCACGGCACCGCGCCGCAATACAGCATCCGGGCCGGCATTGTAGGCCGCTACGGCCAAGGTGATGTCGTTGTCGAACAGGGTGAGCATCTGCTTGAGGTAGCGCGCCCCTCCGTGCACATTGTCTTCAGGGTCCAGCCGGTCTTGCACCCCCATCTCGCGGGCGGTTTCCGGCATCAGTTGCATCAACCCCACTGCCCCCGCCCGCGAACGGGCTTTGGGGTTGTAGCCAGACTCGGCCTTGATCACCGCGTGCAGCAGCGCCGGCGGCACATTGTGGATGCGCGCAGCCGTGGCGACTACCTCGGCGTAAGGGCGGCCAGTGATCATTTGCGCCTTGACCGGCCCACCCTGGGCCAGCGGCTCGTTGATCACCCTCTCATAGTGGCGCCCTGGTCTATGGACATTGCTCAGCACGTAGCCCCCCTTGGCATCGATTGAGATGTACACATCGGCGTGGGCAACACCTGCCGCCAGCCAGATCAAACCGAGGATGAGTCCACGCATGCCGGTCGCCTCTTCGTCGTGGCCCCGAAGTGGGGGAAATGCCCCGGAAAACCCGAGGACAGTCACCACGACGCAAGCACTGTGCCGCTTCCTGTGCCCCATGGCGCAAGGCCCCGGGGCAGACGTGCACGGCTGTTGCATGGTGCATGTCAACGCGTGTCCCCATAGCAGTGGAGGGCTTCACCATGCAGCGCAGAACCAACCCGCAACGTGGCTTCACTCTGCTTGAACTCCTGGTGGTACTGGTGGTACTCGGCCTGCTGGCCGGCATCGTCGCGCCCAAGTACTTCAGTCAGCTCGGCCGCTCCGAGGCCAAGGTTGCGCGGGCGCAGATCGAGGGGCTGAGCAAGGCCCTGGACTTGTACCGCCTGGAGGTCGGCCACTACCCCAACAGCGAACAAGGCTTGCAGGCGTTGGTGGTCGCCCCCAGTGGCGAGGCTCGCTGGACCGGCCCGTACCTGCAGAAGGCCGTGCCACAAGACCCGTGGGGCCGCCCTTACATCTACCGGCAACCTGGCGAGAACGGCGGTGAGTACGACCTGCTGTCGATGGGCAAGGACGGCCAGCCGGGTGGTGATGGGGAAAACGCCGAAATCACCAGTTGGCAGTAAGGAGAGCGGCCATGCGCTACAGCCTCAAGGCCCTGGGTAGGCAGGGCGTGGTGCAGTTGCAGATCGACGCCGAGGACGCCGACCACGCCCGCCGCCAGGCCGAAGACCAAGGCCTGCGTGTACTCAGCCTGCGCAGCAGCGGCGGCGCCTTGCGCGGCATGGCCTGGCGCCGTGAAGCGGCGTTCGACCTGGTGCTGTTCAGCCAGGAACTGTCAACCTTGCTCAATGCCGGCCTGCCGCTGATCGACGCACTGGAAAGCCTGGCAGAGAAGAGCCCGGCAGCGACAGCGCGCAAGGTGCTCGCCGAGTTGGTACGCCAGCTGTACGAGGGCCGCTCGCTGTCCCAGGCTCTGGGCCAGCAACCGAGGGTATTCCCGCCGTTGTATGTGGCGCTGGTGCAGTCCAGTGAACGCACCGGTGCTCTGGGCGACGCCCTCACCCGCTATATCAGCTATCGCCAGCGCCTGGACCTGGTCCGCCAGAAGCTGGTGGGTGCCTCAGTCTACCCGTTGCTGCTGTTGCTGGTGGGGGGTGGTGTGGTGCTGTTCCTGCTCGGCTATGTGGTACCGCGTTTCAGCCAGGTGTTCGAGGGCATGGGCACCGAGCTACCCTGGCTGTCACGGGTGCTGATGCAGGTCGGCCTGTTTCTGCATGCCCAGCAATTGCCGCTGGCGCTGGGCACCGTCGTCGGGGTGGCGACACTTTGGCTGCTGCGCCGGCACCCGCGTGTACGGCACTGGGCCTCCTGCCAACTGCGGCGTCTGCCAGCACTGCATCAGCGCCTGATGATGTACGAGTTGGCGCGTTTCTATCGCTCGCTGGGTATCCTGCTGCAAGGCGGAATTCCCATCCTTACCGCCATGGGGATGGCCCGTGGCCTGCTCGGCAACGCAGCAGCGCAGGGCCTGGAGCAGGCCAGCCTGCGGGTGGGCGAAGGGCTGCCCCTCTCGGATGCACTGGCGGCCGGGCACCTGGTGACGCCGGTATCACTGCGCCTGCTGCGGGCTGGCGAGCAGTCTGGCAACCTGGGCGAGATGCTGGAGCGCTGCGCCGACTTCCATGACCAGGAAATCGGCCGCTGGGTGGAGTGGTTCGTCAAACTGTTCGAGCCGCTGCTGATGACCTTCATCGGCCTGCTGATCGGCCTGATCGTGATCCTCATGTACATGCCGATCTTCGAACTGGCCTCAAGCATTCACTGAATGGCCAGGCCCAGGCTCTCGCGTAACGGGGTGCCTGCACAGGCAGTGCGCTGTGCCCAACCATGGCCGCCATCGATAACTGATCCCCACTTATCATTCGGCGTGATAGTAACCTTCGCCCTGTTCGATTCGTACCTCACGCGCAACACACTCACACTCCGCCCACTACTAATACATTGGCGGAGTTCTCCATGGAACAATCACTCAAACCCTTGCGCTTCCCCCTCGCTGCCCTGGCAGTGGTGGTGATCAGCGCTTGCGGTCGAACCCCCGACGCCGTGCAGGCTCCCGCCGCGCCGAAGGTAAGTGTGGCCAAGGTGATCGAGCAACCGATCACCGAATGGGACGAGTTCACCGGCCGCCTCGAAGCCCCGGAAACCGTCGAAGTGCGCCCGCGGGTCTCCGGCCAGATCGACCGGGTGGCTTTCACTGAAGGTGCCCAGGTCAAGAAAGGCGACCTGCTGTTCCAGATCGACCCGCGCCCGTTCCAGGCAGAAGTCCGCCGCCTCGAAGCCCAGTTGCAACAGGCCAAGGCCACCGCCATCCGCAGCGCCAACGAAGCCCGCCGTGGCGAGCGCTTGCGTGACAGCAACGCCATCTCCGCCGAACTGGCCGAATCGCGCAGCAGTGCCGCTGCCGAGGCCCGTGCCGGGGTCGATGCAATCCAGGCCCAGCTCGACCTGGCGCGCCTGAACCTCAGCTTCACCCGCGTCACTGCGCCCATCAGCGGCCGTGTCAGCCGCGCCGAGTTCACCGCCGGCAACATCGTCACCGCCGATGTCACCCCGCTGACCAGCGTGGTGTCCACCGACAAGGTCTACGCCTACTTCGACGCCGACGAGCGCGTGTACCTCAAGTACACCCAGCTGGCCCGTGAAGGCCAGCGTGGCCAGAGCACCCCGGTATACCTGGGGCTGACCAACGAAAGCGGCACCCCGCACCTGGGCCACATGAACTTCGTCGACAACCAGGTCAACCCGCGCACCGGCACCATCCGCGGTCGCGCAGTATTCGACAACAGCGACGGCGAGTTCACACCAGGCTTGTATGCGCGTCTGAAACTGGTCGGCAGCGCCCAGTACGACGCCATGCTGATCAACGACGAAGCCGTGGGTACTGACCTTGGCAAGAAGTTTGTGCTGGTCATGGGCAAGGACAACAAAGCCACCTACCGCACCGTGGAACTGGGGCCGAAACTTGAAGGCTTGCGCATCGTACGCAGCGGCCTGGACAAGGGCGAACGCATCGTGGTGAAGGGCCTGCAGCGCGTGCGCCCTGGTTCGCCGGTAACCCCGGAAGAAACACCGATGGCCAGCGAGCAAACCCTCGCCGCCCTCGCACGGCAGCGTCAGGCCCTGGAGGCCAGCAACCCGGCGCCGAAAATGGCGGGCAATCACGTGAAAGTCGCCGGCGCCCAGGCGCCACGCGGTTAAGGGACCCCTACCGATGAACTTCTCGAAATTCTTCATTACCCGGCCAATCTTCGCCGCGGTGCTGTCGCTGTTGCTGCTGATTGCGGGTTCTATCTCGCTGTTCCAGTTGCCGATCAGCGAATACCCCGAAGTGGTGCCGCCCACCGTTGTGGTGCGCGCCAACTTCCCCGGCGCCAACCCCAAAGTCATCGGCGAAACCGTCGCCGCGCCACTGGAACAGGCCATTACCGGTGTGGAGAACATGCTGTACATGTCCTCCCAGTCCACTGCCGATGGCAAGCTGACGCTGACCATCACCTTCGCCCTGGGTACCGACCTGGACAACGCCCAGGTGCAGGTACAGAACCGCGTCACCCGTACCCAGCCCAAGCTGCCCGAGGAAGTGACCCGTATCGGTATCACCGTCGACAAGGCCTCGCCTGACCTGACCATGGTCGTGCACCTGACCTCGCCGGACAACCGCTACGACATGCTCTATCTGTCCAACTACGCCATCCTCAACATCAAGGACGAGCTGGCGCGCCTGGGCGGCGTCGGCGACGTACAACTGTTCGGCATGGGCGACTACTCGCTGCGCGTATGGCTGGACCCGAACAAGACCGCTTCGCGCAACCTGACAGCCAGTGATGTGGTCGCCGCAATCCGCGAGCAGAACCGCCAGGTGGCTGCCGGCCAGCTGGGCGCACCGCCTGCCCCAGGGTCGACCAGCTTCCAGCTGTCGATCAATACCCAGGGCCGTCTGGTCAACGAGGAAGAGTTCGAGAACATCATCATCCGCGCCGGGGCCGATGGCGAGATCACCCGCCTGAAGGACATCGCCCGGGTCGAACTCGGCTCCAGCCAGTACGCCCTGCGCTCGCTGCTGAACAACCAGCCGGCGGTGGCCATCCCGATCTTCCAGCGCCCAGGCTCCAACGCCATCGAGATCTCCGACGAGGTGCGGGCGAAAATGGCCGAGCTGAAAAAGGACTTCCCTGAAGGGATGGACTACAGCATCGTCTATGACCCGACCATCTTCGTGCGCGGCTCCATCGAAGCGGTGGTGCACACCCTGTTCGAAGCCCTGGTGCTGGTGGTGCTGGTGGTGATCCTGTTCCTGCAGACCTGGCGCGCCTCGATCATCCCGCTGCTGGCTGTGCCGGTCTCGCTGATCGGTACCTTCGCGGTCATGCACCTGTTCGGCTTTTCACTCAACGCGCTGTCGTTGTTCGGGCTGGTGCTCGCCATCGGTATCGTGGTTGACGATGCCATCGTCGTGGTGGAGAACGTCGAACGTAACATCGGGCTGGGCCTGAAACCGCTGGAAGCCACGCAAAAGGCCATGAGCGAAGTGACCGGGCCGATCATCGCCACCGCCCTGGTGCTGTGCGCGGTGTTCGTACCTGCAGCGTTCATTTCCGGCCTGACCGGGCAGTTCTACAAGCAGTTCGCCCTGACCATCGCCATTTCGACCGTCATTTCGGCGTTCAATTCGCTGACCCTGTCGCCAGCCTTGGCCGCGGTGCTGCTCAAGGAGCACCACGCCCCCAAGGACCGTTTCTCGCGGTTCCTCGACAAACTGCTGGGCAGCTGGCTGTTCTCTCCGTTCAACCGATTCTTCGACCGTGCGTCCAACCGCTACGTCGGTGGCGTGCGCCGGGTCATCCGCTCCAGTGGCATCGCCCTGTTCGTGTATGCCGGCCTGATGGGCCTGACCTACCTGGGCTTCTCGTCCACCCCGACCGGTTTCGTGCCGGCCCAGGACAAGCAGTACCTGGTGGCCTTCGCCCAACTGCCGGACGCGGCCAGCCTCGACCGTACCGAAGCGGTGATCAAGCGCATGAGCGAAATCGCCCTCAAGCAGCCTGGCGTGGCCGACTCGGTGGCCTTCCCGGGCCTGTCGATCAACGGCTTCACCAACAGCCCGAACAGCGGCATCGTGTTCACCCCGCTCAAGTCATTCGATGAGCGCAAGGACCCGAGCCAGTCGGCGGCAGCCATCGCAGCCGCGCTGAATGCCCAGTTCGCCGACATCCAGGACGCCTACATCGCAATCTTCCCACCGCCGCCGGTACAGGGCCTGGGCACGATTGGCGGCTTCCGTCTGCAAATCGAAGACCGTGGCAATCTGGGTTACGAAGCGCTGTACAAGGAAACCCAGAACATCATCGCCAAGAGCCACAACGTGCCAGAGCTGGCCGGCCTGTTCACCAGCTACCAGGTCAACGTGCCACAAGTCGATGCCGCCATCGACCGGGAAAAGGCCAAGACCCACGGGGTGGCGATCACCGACATCTTCGACACCCTGCAGGTCTACCTGGGCTCGTTGTACACCAACGACTTCAACCGCTTCGGCCGTACCTATCAGGTCAACGTCCAGGCTGAGCAGCAGTTCCGCCTTGATGCCGAGCAGATCGGCCAACTGAAGGTGCGCAACAACCTTGGCGAGATGATCCCGCTGGCGACCTTCCTCAAGGTCAGCGATACCTCGGGGCCGGACCGGGTCATGCACTACAACGGCTTCATCACTGCCGAGATCAACGGTGCCGCCGCACCGGGCTACAGCTCTGGTCAGGCGGAAGCTGCGATCGAGAAACTGCTGAAAGAGGAACTGCCCAACGGCATGACCTTCGAGTGGACCGACCTGACCTATCAGCAGATCCTCTCGGGCAATACCGCACTGCTGGTGTTCCCGCTGTGCGTGCTGCTGGCGTTTCTGGTGCTGGCTGCCCAGTACGAAAGCTGGAGCCTGCCGCTGGCGGTGATCCTGATCGTGCCAATGACCCTGCTGTCGGCCATCACCGGTGTGATCGTATCGGGTGGCGACAACAACATCTTCACCCAGATCGGCCTGATCGTACTGGTGGGCCTGGCGTGCAAGAACGCGATCCTGATCGTCGAATTCGCCAAGGATGAACAGGCCAAGGGCCTCGACCCGCTGGCTGCGGTGCTGGAAGCCTGCCGCCTGCGTCTGCGGCCGATCCTGATGACCTCGATCGCCTTCATCATGGGCGTGGTGCCCCTGGTGTTCAGCTCCGGTGCAGGATCGGAAATGCGCCATGCCATGGGTGTGGCGGTGTTCTCGGGGATGATCGGCGTCACCGTGTTCGGCCTGTTCCTGACCCCGGTGTTCTTCTTCCTGATCCGCCGTTTCGTCGAGCGTCGCCAGGCCCGCAAGGCTGAACACGCTCAAGTGCTGGAGAACCACGCATGAACCTGCTCAAACCCTTGACCCCAAGCCTGCTGGCACTGGCCCTGGCGGCCTGTGCGGTAGGCCCTGACTACCAGGCGCCAGCCACCGAACCTGCACAACTGGGCAGCGATGTGCAGGCCAAGGCCTACGACCGTAGCCGCTTCGAGAGCCTGTGGTGGAAGCAGTTCGACGACCCGGTGCTGAACCAGCTGGTGCAGGCTTCGCTGGACGGCAACCGTGACTTGCGCGTGGCCTTCGCCCGCCTGAAATCGGCCCGTTCGATCCGCGAAGACGCCGAAAACGACCCGTTCCCGGTGGTCACCAGCCGTGCCAGCAGCGATCTTGGCAAAGGCCAGATCCCCGGCCAGACCACGCAGCGGGTGAACAGCGAGCGCTACGACCTGGGCCTGGACATGGCCTGGGAACTTGACCTGTTCGGCCGCATCCAGCGCCAGATCGAAGCCAGCGAAGCCCAGGAAGCGGTGGCCGCCGCCGACCTGCAGCAGTTGCAGGTCAGCCTGATCGCCGAACTGGTCGATGCCTACGGGCAACTGCGCGGCGCCCAGTTGCGCGAGAAGATCGCCCTGGCCAACCTGAAGACTCAGCAGGAATCACGCACCATTACCGAAACCCTGCGCGATGCGGGCGTGGGCAATGACCTTGACGTGGTGCGTGCCGATGCGCGCCTGGCCGGGGTCGAAGCCACCGTGCCGCAACTGCAAGCCGAACAGGCACGGGCGCGGCATCGCATCGCCACCCTGCTAGGCCAGGGCCCTGACGCGCTCAGCGTAGACCTGTCGCCCAAGGCGCTGCCGGCCATCGCCAAGGCGCTGCCGGTAGGTGACCCAGGTGAGTTGCTGCGCCGCCGCCCGGACATCCGCAGCGCCGAACGCCAACTGGCGGCCGCCACCGCCAACGTTGGCGTGGCCACCGCCGACCTGTTCCCCCGTGTCAGCCTCAGTGGCTTCCTCGGCTTTACCGCCGCCCGCGGCTCGCAGATCGGCTCTTCGGCGGCCAACGCCTGGGCGCTGGGCCCGAGCATTACCTGGGCAGCCTTCGACCTGGGCAGCGTGCGGGCCCGCCTGCGCGGCGCCAAGGCCGATGCCGAAGGGGCACTGGCCAACTACGAACAGCAGGTGCTGCTGGCGCTGGAAGAGTCGGCCAACGCCTTCAGCGATTACGACAAGACCCAGCAGCGTCTGCTGTCGCTGATGCGCCAGAGCGACGCCAGCCGCAAGGCTGCAGAACTGGCCTCGATTCGATATCGCGAGGGTACCGTGGACTACCTGGTACTGCTCGATGCCGAGCGTGAGCGGCTAAGTGCTGAGGATGCACAAGCCCAAGGTGAAGTCGAGCTGTACCGCGGCATCGTCTCGATCTACAAGGCCCTGGGTGGCGGCTGGCAACCGCAGACCTTGGCCAGCGCACACTGACACACCGCATTTCAACGACTCCTTTGGTTGGCTCCTCCCCCAACCGTTTGCCCCGCAGGCCATGGCCCGCGGGGCTTTTTTATGTTTGCCATCGTATTCACCCCAATACGCAGTGCCTGGAATGCCACCGTAGGCCTGGTGCCTGGCCAGCGGCGTGCCCGGTTCGGTTGCATTTACCCCCCGGCTGGCCCAAGCTCTGCCCTTCCCGCCGCCACGGATCGTCCGATGCCCAGACGCAACCGCTACCTGATCGCCCTGCTGTTGTCGATTCTGGTATCGGCCCTGTTCGGCTACCTGTGGCGCGACGCCCCGCCAACCCCGCCGAACTTGCCAGCACACAGCTACGCCAAAGCGCTGCGCCAGGCTCACGACGGCCAGCCCGGCGCCGCACGGGTGCTGTACCAGCAACTGCAGCGCAACGACCTGCCCGCCATCCGCCGTGCGGCGCTCTACGCCGAGTTGCCCAACTACCCTTCACCGCAGGCATTGAAACTGGCCCGCCAGGACCTGGAACACGCCGAGCCGCTGGTGCGTCGAGCGGCCATTGCCAGTATTCGCCGCCTGTTACCGCCGGCACAGCGCAGCCTGGTACTCGGCCCGCTGCTGGACGACAGTGAGCAAAGCGTGCGTTTTGCCGCCGTGGATGCCCTGCTGGGCCTCGATCCCGACGCCATCGGCCTCTATTTCGGCCCGCTGCAGTCAGCCCTGGAGCAATACCAAAAGGCCCTCGAGCAACAACCCGAAGATGCCGACGCCCAGGTGCACCTGGCGCGCCTGTACCTGCACGAAAACGACTACACGCAGGCCGCTGCGGCCCTGCAACGTGCGCTCGAGGTTGCACCTGCCAACCTCGATGCACTGGCGACTCAGGTACGTCTGCTTGAGCGCCAGGGCCACCACGACGCCTCCCGCCAGGTATTGGGCAAAGCCCTGGCGCTGAGCCCCAACTCGGCCTTTCTGCAGTATGAACTAGGGCTTTGGCTGAAGCGCCACGAACAGCGCGAGTATGCCTTGCTGGCCCTGTCCCGCGCGGTGGAACTGGACCCGGACAACGCCGACTACCGCTATACACTGGCGGTCACCCTGCATCAGCTTGACCAGCTCGACGCTGCCCAGAAGCAACTGGAAACCATCCTCAATCGGCAGCCAGCCAATCGCCGGGCACGGGTGCTGCTGATTCAGTACTGGAAAGAGTCCGGACAGTTGCAGAACGTGCAAGTATCGCTAGCCGAACTGGAGCGCCAGAACCCGGACGACCCTGCACTGCAACAGGGCCTGTAGGCAGTACCTGGATTCAGTTGAACCCTGAGGCTGTGCCAGGGTCCAGTGGGTATCAGGCCACCCTAAAGGAGAGTCGTTTTGGCCAGTTCGTTGGCGCTGGATGAACGTGCCTTGATCCTCGCACCGCCACAACTGGCGGCGGACACCTCACGTCTGCTTACCTCCGCCGGCATCAACAGCCTCTGCGCGGTCGACCTGGCAAACCTGCAGGCGCGTCTGGCCGAGGGTGCAGGCTTGGCGATCATTGCCGAGCAGATGTTCAGCCAAGGCCCAAGCGCCTTGCTGCAGGCATTCATTGACCAGCAACCGAGTTGGTCGGATTTGCCCATTGTGCTGCTGACCCAGGGCGCCTGGTCGGCCGCTGGCGTGAGTCATCATCCTGTGGGCAATCTTCTATGGCTGGTTGCGCCCTACGAGAATGCCCAGTTGCTGCACATGACCCGGTCCGCGCTGCGCAACCGGCGTCGACAGTACGTTACACGTGACCAGCTCTATGGCATGCAGCAGCGCCTGGACAGCCGGCCTTCAACGCCGGGCCAGGAGCAGGACCGCAGTGAATTCGCCCGCTGCCAGGCACGCAAGATGGAGGCCATCGGCCAACTGGCCGGCGGCGTCGCCCATGACTTCAACAACCTGCTCACCAGCATCAGCGGCAGCTTCGAACTCATCCAGCGGCGCCTGCGGCAAGGCCGCGACGACGGCCTGGACGGCGTTCTGGGCATGGGCCGCGAGGCCGTTTCACGCGCCGCCCGCCTGACTCACCGCCTGCTTGCCTTCTCTTCCCGCCAATCGCTACACAGCCAACGTATAGACCTGCATCCCTTGCTCGACGCAGAGCGCCTGAAGGCTTGCCTGAGCCCGTCGATAACCCTGCAAGTGCATGCGGCCAAAGACCTGTGGCACGTGGAGGCGGATGACCAGCAGTTGCAAGAAGCCCTCGACAACCTCCTGCTCAATGCCAGCGAGGCCATGCCCAACGGTGGCCTGCTACGCATCGAAGCGAACAATCATCACATCGCCACCGAGCAGTTCGCCGGCAGCGCGCTGCGTACGGGCGATTATGTGCGCCTGCAGATCATCGACAGCGGCCAGGGCATGGCGCAAAGCACGCTGGAGCACGCCTTCGAACCGTTCTTCAGCACCAAGGCGACCGGCCAGGGCATTGGCCTGGGGTTGTCGATGGTGTACGGGTTCAGCAAGCAATCCCATGGGCATATCACCCTCCGCAGCGAGATTGGCCAGGGAACCCAGGTGGAGCTGTATTTGCCACGCCATGTCGACCAGACCCTGCCATCCAGCGAGCCTGTGGCGCCCAGGCAAGACGGCTGCAGCCGACACGTGCTGATCGTCGAGGACGATCCCCATGTGCGCCAACTGCTTTGCCAGGCGCTGCGCGAAAACGGCTTCCCCTGCCAAAGCGCAGCCGACGCCAACGAGGGCCTGAAGGTGCTGCGCTCGGCACAACCGGTGGATTTGCTGATCACCGATGTGGGCTTGCCCGGCATGAATGGCCGGCAACTGGCGGAAATTGCCCGCAGCCTGCGCCCACGATTGCCGGTGCTGTTCATCACCGGCTACGCGGAAACGGCCATGGCCCGCGAAGGCTTCCTGGACGCTGACATGCACCTGATCTGCAAGCCGTTCGAGTTGCAGCAGTTGCAGGCTCGAGTAACACAGATTCTAGGCAAGCCTTGAAGCGCCTTACGCGTCAAGCATGCGTAGCGCCTCATCGGCAAGATGCGCCAGCGAGAACGGCTTGTTCAGCAATGCCGTGCCCGGCTGATCGAGCAATTGCGCTTCAATGGACTGATCCGCATAACCGGTGATGAATAGAATTTTCTGCTGTGCAAGCTGCATGCGCATGGCCTTGGCCACTTGCCGACCACTGAACCCACCCGGCAAACCGATATCGGTGATGACCAGATCGAAAGGGCCGCCATGGCGAAAGCGCTCCAGTGCGCTATTGGCATCGCCCACATCCGTGACGTCAAAACCACGCTCAGTCAGGTACTCGCGCATGACTGCGCGCAGATCAAGCTCATCATCCACCAGCAGCAGGCGCTCGCCCCGTGCCATGCGTTGCGAAAGCGGCACCGGTTCGGGCTCATCGGGAACCGGCTCATGGCTCCTCGGGAAAAGCATGGACACCTTGGTGCCTTGTTCCGGTACCGACTCGATCCAGGCATACCCGCCCGACTGACGGACGAAGCCATACACCATCGACAGACCAAGCCCGGCCCCGTGTCCGAGCGACTTGGTGGTATAGAACGGTTCAAAAGCCCTGGCGATATCCACCGCTGACATGCCATGGCCATCGTCCTCGACATGCACGGCCACATAGTCGCCTGGCGGCAAGCCACCTTCATCCGGGAAAAAGGCTGTGAGCCGTTCGTTGACGCTGCTGATGGTGACATTGCCCTGTTCCAGGCACGCTTCACGCGCATTGGCACACAAGTTGATCAAGGCATTCTCTAACTGGGGCACGTCCAGGCTCACTGTCCAAGGCGCAACGTCCAGTTGCCAGTGCAAACGCATCTCTGACCCCAAGGCCCGCAGCAACAAGGGCTCGCTCAACCGCAACTGCCGATTGAAGTCCAGTGGCCGAGGGGCCAATGGTTGATGGCGAGAAAACGCAATCAACCGATGGGTCAGGTCCATGGCCCGCTGCACCGAGTCGCGCGCAACGTCCACGTAGGCCCCCACCCGCTCCAGCCGCCCCTCCTGCAGGCGCCGTTGCAGCAGTTCGAGGCTGCCACCGATACCGGACAGCAAGTTGTTCATTTCATGACCCATGCCGCCAGCCAACTGGCCAACCACCTCCATGCGCTCGCTGTTGCGCATCAGCGCCTCTGCCTGACGCGCCGCCTCTTCACGGTCTGCGGTGATGTCCCGGCCAACCGCTGTCAGCAGGCTGCCGTCAAACCGCGCACTCCAGCGAAACCAGTGGTAGTGGCCATCGCGGTGTCGCAGGCGGATCTCCAACTGCTCCGCGTGGCTGCATTGCAGCAGCGCGGACACTGCCAGTCGCACTTCGGCACGCTCTGTCGGATGCACCAGTTCCATTACCGACATCGCCTGCACCTGCTCTTGTGTCCACCCCAGAATGCGGTACCAGGCCGGGTTGGCAGCATGCAGTCTCAATTCAGGGCTAAGCATCATCATCGCTTCGCGCGACAGCAACCAGAACTGCTCTCGCTCGGCCACATGGCGCTCGACCTGGCGTTCAAAGCTCTGCACCTGATCACGCCAATGGCGGTGTGCCTCGACGCTGGCCGTGGTCTCGATCACCGTATGCAGAAACCCCGCCACGTTACCGAGTTCATCGTGCAGGGGTGCATAACCGAATGCGCACCATAGCGGTTCGGTGCCCTCACTGCGGACGATGCGCAGTGGAGGGTCCTCGACAAAATTCGAATGGCCTTCCAGTGCCTTGAACACCCAAGGCCCCACTGCTGGCCAGATATCACTCCACAGGGTATCGAACGCCATGCCCAGCGCATCCGGTAATGCCCGCAACGCTCGGTAGCCATCGTTATGCACCACACACAGGTCTGCCCCCCACACCACCGCACACGGGAAGGGTGACAAGTGCATCATGTCCACAGCAATGCGCAACGAGGCAGGCCAGCGCGACAATGGCCCAAGCGAGGTACGCCACCAGTCGAACTGGGCAATCCGCTCCCCCATCGGCTCGATTGATGGCAAAACAGGCGACTGCAGGATGACCTGCGACGCAGGCTCGCGTGGTTTACCGTTAGCGACCAATGTCGTGACTCCAGCAATGCTCAAGGTTGACCATAGCGCCGCCAAGTCTGGCACGCTCGCCGGTGGATGGGTTCAAGTTAGCACAGCATATCGCGCACACCATGGCGTACTTGCAGGTGGCAGCTATGCTATTTAGGTTTTCCCTCGGGCCAGGGAGCACCGGCCCATTCAGGTTGCCGACGGGAGCAGGGTCATGAGCAAGAAAATTCTGGTGGTGCTGACCAATACAGCGAAGTATCCAACCCTCAAACGGGCGACCGGGTTGTGGCTGGGTGAAGCCGTTCACTTTGTCGAGAAAGTCGAAAAGGCCGGCTACACGGTCGACTATGTCAGCCCACAGGGCGGTTACGTTCCCGTGGACCCGCACAGCCTGCAGATGGCCCCTGACCTGGACTGGCAATGGTACGACGACAAGCGCTTCATGACGCGCCTGGGCAATACTTTGGCCCCAGGGCAGGTGAAGGCCAACGAATACAGTGCCATCTACTACACCGGAGGGCATGGGGTGATGTACGACTTCGCCGAAAACCAACCTCTGCAGGAACTGGCGCGCAAGGTCTACGAAAAAAATGGCATTGTTGCGGCAGTCTGTCACGGCGTTGTCGGCCTGCTGAACATCAAGCTGAGTAACAACTGCCTGCTTCTCAAAGGCCGCAAGGTGACCGGCTTTTCCAATATAGAGGAGAAACTGGTCGAACTGGACGACGTAGTGCCTTTCTTGACGGAGAACGAACTTGGGGCTCGCGGCGGTGAGTACAGTAAGCATGATGAGCCGTGGAAGCCTTACGTGGTCGACGATGACCGGCTGATTACCGGACAGAACCCCGCCTCCACTGCCTTGCTGGCCGATGCAGTGCTCAAAAAGCTCAATGGCAGTTAGCTACACCGAGGCGCTCGATTTCCTACCACTTCAACTGCAGCCGGACTACAGCAGCCTGATCAGTAAATACATAGGCTCAGGGCTCAGCTGTTCACCACGAACAGTTTCAGAGCGGAGAACTGTTAGCCTATGTCGAAAATCATGCACGCAGGGCGCAGCATGGTGGAGCTGCTGCTGCTCATCGCAGTGGCGCTGGTGCCTGTGGTTTCCGGTTTGCTGGTGATGGCTTTCCAGCTGGAAGCAAAACTTGCAGAAAACGCGAACATCTCCGTTCAGGAGGCGGTGTTCAGCGTCGACAATGCACTGGACAGAATGCACGAGACGGCCCTGCGCACCCTGCCATTTGCAGGTCAACCTTGCGACAACGTCAAAAGCACCTTGCAGGACCAGGTTGCCCATCGCTCCATCGTCAGGTCACTGACCTTGCTGAAAGACAAGCAACCTTACTGCAGCACAGTTTCAGGTTCGTTGGAGCATTATTCATCGTTCGCGTTGTCCGGCCAGCGGGTCGCACTGTCCTACGGCCCTCCTGATACGCGCCAGAAGCTGCTGGTAGACTTTCACCAGAAGGGCAGAAACAATGGCGTAATCGTGACAGCCTATGCCACGCAGATCCGCAACGAACTGGATGGCTTTCAGGATGGGCTGATACTGCTGGTCGAATTTGGCGACCGCTACATATGGAGCAATGGTGACAGCCGTGACCTTGAACGCCCTTCACAGGCCGAATTTTTTACAAGCGCAATGTCGGCCAGGTATGGGTATACGGTCAAAGGTGGCTACCCAGAGGGTTTCACCGCTCATGAAATCCGCCAGTCGGTGCTACAGATAGCGCCCTCACTGATGCTGGTGGGGATCGTGACCGGCTCGATCGTCTACCTGGCCCTGTTCAGGGCGCGTGCCAACAGGCGGGGTACCGCCGCCGAACGAGCATGACGACGACGGTACTCCAGGGGCGGTCAGTCTGTGCTCAGCACGCCACGGCGTACCTGGTCACGCTCGATGGATTCGAACAGTGCCTTGAAGTTGCCTTCACCAAAGCCATCGTCGCCTTTACGCTGGATGAACTCGAAGAAGACCGGGCCAAGCAGGGTTTCCGAGAAAATCTGCAGCAGCAGGCGCTTGTCTTCGGGTTGCGAGGCACCATCGAGCAGGATGCCACGCGCTTGCAGTTGGTCGACTGGCTCACCATGACCAGGCAGGCGCTCTTCGAGCATTTCGTAGTAGGTTTGCGGTGGCGGGGTCATGAAGCGCATGCCCAACCCCTTCAGGGCATCCCAGGTCTTGAGCAGGTCATCGGTCAGGAAGGCCACGTGCTGGATACCTTCACCGTTGAACTGCATCAGGAATTCTTCGATCTGCCCCGCGCCCTTGGACGACTCTTCGTTGAGCGGGATGCGGATCATGCCATCAGGAGCAGTCATGGCCTTGGAGGTCAGGCCGGTGTATTCGCCCTTGATATCGAAGTAGCGGATTTCACGGAAGTTGAACAGCTTCTCGTAGAAACCGGCCCAGTAGGCCATACGCCCGCGATAAACGTTATGGGTGAGGTGATCGATGATTTTCAGGCCAGCCCCTACCGGGTTGCGATCCACGCCTTCGATGAAGTTGAAGTCGATGTCGTAGATCGAACTGCCTTCCTCGAAGCGGTCGATCAGGTAGAGCGGTGCCCCGCCGATACCCTTGATCGCCGGCAGGCGCAATTCCATCGGGCCGGTTTCGATTTCTACCGGCTGGGCGCCCAGTTCCAGGGCGCGGGCATAAGCCTCATGGGCATTGCGCACGCGGAAGGCCATGCCGCACACCGACGGGCCGTGTTCAGCGGCGAAGTACGAGGCAATGCTTTTGGGTTCATTGTTCAGGATCAGGTTGATGTCACCCTGGCGATACAGGTGCACATCCTTGGAACGGTGGGTGGCCACTTTGGTGAAGCCCAGAATCTGGAATACAGGCTCAAGTACGCCTGGGGTCGGCGAAGCCAGTTCGATGAATTCGAAGCCCATCAGGCCCATTGGATTTTCGAAGATATCAGCCATGTTCGTGTTCTCATCTGCAGCGAAAATTATTGATTGCGTGGGATGTGGAACAGGAACGGCGGTGAGCACGGAATGCCCCGCACGCTACGGGCGAGGTAATCACCTATGATCAGCTTGAACCCATGGTATGTCATATGGACCCATTCTCGGCGGGCTTGATCCTTCGGAAGTGAAGGACCTTATTGTTGTATTCGTAAATCGATTCTACATTGCGTAAAATGGTTTGTCGCGTTTTAGTTACTCGTACGCGCCGACAAACGGCTATCCTCTCGTTTTACTTCATGATAGTCAGGTCAGCATGCCCCTTACCGTCAAACGCCGCGCCACACTCAGCTGGCGCACGCTGTTGCCCTGGGTCGTCGGCGTGCTGCCGGTCATGTGCGGCCTGGCCGTGATGAACTGGCAGGTCGAGCGTGAAATGCAGGCCAGCAGCCAGGCCACCACCCGCCAGGCACTGGAGCACGTCGAACACATTCTCGACGACCTGTCCCGTGCCGCCAATTCGCTGCTTCCACTGACTGACAGCCCATGCGAGCAGGTCAAGCTTATGCTACGGGCCCAGGTTACCCGCAATGCCTTCGTGCGCTCGACCAACCTGTTCAGGCACAACAACCTTTATTGCACCTCCCTGTTCGGCGAGTTCGAAGAACCGGTCAATCCTGGCGATTACGTCGACGGCGAGTTATGGCTGATGGACGGCAACTCGGTTACGCCGGGCCACCCGCTGCTGGTCTACCGTGCCAGCGACGGCGACCACGGTGCAATCACCACGGTGGATGGCGACCACCTGCTGACAGCACTGCGCCTGATCGGCCCCGATGAAGAACTGCAAATCCGCGTGGGCGACGCCTGGATGGGCAAGGACGGTGTGGTCCACAAAGGCCTATCCCCTGCCGCCCCCAGTGCCAACGTGCTGATAGGCTCGACGCGCTACCCTTTCAGTGTGCAGGGCGGCTACAGTGCCGACAAGCAAGGCCAACTGTTACGCAGCCACTACCCTGGCCTGCTCAGTCTGCTGCTGGTACTGGGTGCCTTGGCGGCGCTGGTGTGCCGCTGGCAGATTCGCCGCGCCACCTCTCCGCGTGCCGAACTGGAGCGTGCCCTGCAGGCCGATGAATTCCTGCCGTATTTTCAGCCGGTGGTGCGCAAGGGCGATTACCGCTGGGCTGGCGCGGAAGTGCTGATGCGCTGGCACCACCCGCGAGAGGGCCTGGTTCGCCCCGACCTGTTCATCCCCTATGCCGAACACAGCGGGCAGATTGTCGCCATGACCCGCGCGCTGCTGACACATACCGCGCAAAGCCTGGCGCCCTATGCCGGCCTGTTGGAAGACGGCTTCCATATTGGTGTCAACATCACCGCTGACCACTGCCGCGACCTCAGCCTGCTGGATGACTGCCGCACATTCCTGCAGCACTTTCCGCCCGGCCGGGTGGTGCTGACCCTGGAGCTGACAGAGCGCAAGCTGATCGAGCCCACGCCGGTCACCCTTGAGCTGTTCGAAAAGCTGCACGCCATGGGCGTGATGATCGCCCTCGACGACTTCGGCACCGGCCAGTCGAGCCTCAACTATCTGCGGCAATTCAAGGTCGACTACCTGAAGATCGACCAGAGCTTCGTTGCCATGATCGGCGCTGATGCACTGTCAGTGCACATTCTCGAGACCATCATCGAGCTGTCGGGCAAGCTGGACCTGGGCATCGTCGCCGAGGGTGTGGAAACCGCCATGCAGCGCGACTACCTGGCCGCGCACGGGGTGGACTTCCAGCAGGGTTACCTGTTCGCCAGGCCCATGCCGGCCGCCCAGTTCCTCGAAGCCCTGGCCACTCGCCCGGGCGCAACGCAGTTGCCGCAAGGCGCGCCCCCTGAGATCATGCGCGGCTGATCAACCCGCTCAATTCCCTTATTCGAGGCATTCGTGTCAAAAGGCATTGTTTCATCGGTCATGGCGTCCTGTTTGTTCGCTGTGATGTACTTCTATACCTCCCTGCTCAAGCCACTTGATGGCGAAGAAATCTTTGGCTGGCGTACCCTGCTGACACTGCCCTGCCTCACCCTGTTCATGCTTGTCTCGAAAGACTGGAAGCGGGTGGGCGAACTGATGGGCCGGGTAAAACGTACGCCGGTGCTGTTGCTCGGCATGGTCGGCACTTCCTGGTTGATGGGGGTGCAGCTGTGGCTGTTTCTCTGGGCGCCCCTGCATGGGCGCAGCCTGGAAGTGTCAATGGGTTACTTCCTGCTGCCACTGGCCATGGTCCTGACCGGGCGGCTGGTATATGGCGAGCGCCTGTCTCGCCTGCAGACGGTAGCCGTGGCCTGCGCCGCGCTGGGCGTGGGCCACGAGCTGTACCAAAATGGCAGTTTTGCCTGGGAAACCCTGCTGGTAACGGTGGGCTACCCGATCTACTTCGTGCTGCGCCGACGCTGCCGCACCGACCACCTGGGCGGCCTGTGGTGCGACATGTGCCTGCTGCTGCCGTGGGCGCTTTACTTCGTGATCCAGAGCCCACTTTCCAGCGCCGATCTGCAAGCACACCCCGGGCTCTATGTGCTGATCCCGATCCTTGGTGCGATCAGCGCTTCAGCGCTGATTGCCTACGTGCTGGCCAGCCGCATGCTGCCATTCAGCCTGTTCGGCCTGCTCAGCTACGTCGAGCCCGTGCTGCTGGTAGGCGTGGCGTTGCTGCTGGGCGAAACCATCGGCCCGGATCAGTGGCTGACCTACCTGCCAATCTGGGCCGCGGTACTGGTGCTGGTGCTTGAGGGCTTCAAGCACCTGCTACGTCAGCGTCGCCGTTCGGTGTAAGCCGAACCTGGCGTACCCGTCGCTCTTCAACCGCCTCCACGGTCAGCGTCCAGCCATTCCAGGCCAGCCGGTCACCGACCATCGGCAGGCGGTCGAGCAAGCTCATCACCAGGCCCGCAAGGGTCTGGTAATCCTCGGTAGCACGGGCACTGAAGCCAGTACGCGCCTGCACCTGGCTGAGGTTCAGCGCGCCGCTGACCACAAAGCCTTCCCCCTCCTGAACGATGCCCGGGCCTTCGACTTCACTGGCATCCGGCAGCTCGCCGGCAATCGACTCAAGGATGTCGGTCATGGTCAACAGCCCGGTGAAGTCACCGAACTCGTTGACAACGAAGGCAATGTGGGTCGACTGACCGCGCATTTGCTCCAGGGCATTGAGGATGCTGAAGCTCTCCAGCAGGTTCAATGGCGCCCGGGCCATGTTTTCCAGGTCGGGCTGGTTGCCCGAGAGCAGTTCTTTCAGCAGTTCCTTCTTGTGCACAAAGCCCAAGGGCTCGTCCACGCGACCATCACGGATGAGTGGCAGGCGCGAGTACGGCGAATTGGCCAGGGCCTGGGCAATGGCATCGGCCGGTTGCGCCAGGTCGATCACATCAACCTCGGTACGGGCAGTCATCACCGTACGAATCGGCCGCTCGGCCAGGTTCAGCACGCCGCTGATCATGACCCGCTCACGACGGTCGAACAGCACGTGTTCCCCGCCGCCCTCGACCAGGTCGGCAATTTCCTCGCCTACCTCGTCAGCCTCGACCCGGCGGCCGCCCAGCAGGCGCAGCACGGCATGGGCAGTCCGTTCGCGCAACGGCCGATGCTGTTGCAAGCTGCGCTTGCGGCGGGCACGGGCCAGTTGGTTGAACATCTCGATCAGGATCGAGAAGCCGATGGCCGCGTACAGGTAGCCTTTCGGGATATGGAAGCCCAGACCTTCTGCGGTGAGGCTGAAACCGATCATCATCAGGAAGCCCAGGCACAGCATGATCACCGTGGGGTGGGCGTTGACGAAGCGGGTCAGCGGCTTGCTGGCAACGATCATGATACCGATCGAGAAGATCACCGCGATCATCATCACGGACAGTTCATCGACCATGCCCACCGCCGTAATCACGGCATCCAGCGAGAATACCGCGTCCAGTACCACGATCTGGGCAACGATCGGCCAGAACGCGGCATGGCGCAGCGTGCCACTGGCCTGGGTCACGTGACCTTCCAGACGTTCGTGTAGCTCCATGGTGGCCTTGAACAGCAGGAACACACCACCGAACAGCATGATCAGGTCACGGCCAGAGAAGCTCTTGTCGAACACTTCGAACAGCGGTGCGGTCAGGGTGACCATCCACGAAATGCTGGCCAACAGGCCCAGACGCATGATGAGCGCCAGGCTCAGGCCAATGACCCGCGCGCGGTCGCGCTGATGCGGCGGCAACTTGTCGGCGAGGATGGCGATGAACACCAGGTTGTCGATACCCAGCACCAGCTCGAGGACGATAAGCGTCAACAGGCCTAGCCAGGCCGTGGGGTCGGCTAGCCATTCCATTAGCGGGTACTCACGAGGGAAACGTCACAAGGACGAGGGAAGGATGGCCGGAAAAGCCGAAGACTGGGGGGCTCCGCGAAGGTGCTCATATAGACCTTGATAAAAAATTGGGAGGACGATGCTACAAGCACAGCAGGTTTCTGTAGTAGCGCAAAACTATTACAAAACCTGTAACACCCCTGCATCGCCATTAGCCCTGCAGGCGCGAGTCGTGCGCAGGTACTTTTGTTCAATACATCAGAACGCCAGCCACGCAAGGATAACGCCTCCCCAACCACGCGGATCTTCCTCATGAGCCTGTACCTGTCCATGGCCGCCTTCGCGCTTGCGGCCTCGATCTCCCCCGGCCCGGTCAACATCGTCGCACTCGGCAGCGGTGCCCGCCATGGCCTGCGCGCCAGCCTGGCGCATGTGGCCGGTGCCACGCTGGGCTTCTGCCTGCTGCTGGTGCTGGTGGGGCTGGGCCTGCATCAACTGCTGCTGCGCTGGCCTTTGCTGGGCCTGATGTTGCACTGGGGCGGGGTGGCTTTTCTGCTGTACATGGCGTGGAAGCTGGCCAGTGACGACGGTAACCTGAACAACGCTCAGTCTGGCCGACCCTCTTCAGCCTGGCACGGCGCAGCAATGCAGTGGCTTAACCCCAAAGCCTGGTTGGCAGCCGTTGCCGGGGTGGGAGCCTACACCGGCGGTGAACAGCACTTGCTGTGGCTGTTTACCTGGATCTATGGCCCAATCTGTTTCATTTCGGTGGCCTGCTGGGCCTGGGCCGGCAGCGTGATTCGCCATTACCTGGACACCCCACGTCACCTGCGCATGCTCAATCGGAGCCTGGCCGTGTTACTGGTCGCCAGCGCGGTTTACCTGATCCTTTAAGGCATGCCCGGCTCCTGCAGGAGCGCCCAGGCTAGCGACGGCGTTTCTGTAATGCCCCGGTGTCGCCGCCAGGTGCTGTTTGAATGCCCGCTGCAGGTGCGCCTGATCAGCAAACCCGGCCTCCTGTGCAACGTCAGCAATGGCCCGGCCCTGGCGCAACTGCGCCCGGGCCAGTTGCACGCGCTGGTCTAGCAGGTAGCCATGCGGTGTCAGGCCAAAGCGTTGGCGAAAAGCACGAATCAGGTAGGACCGAGACAGGCCGCAAGCCCCGCAGATATCCTCGAGGCTGAGCGGGTCACTGCGATGGGCGCGTATGAAAGCTGCCGCTGCATCCAGCCTAGGATTGCCCTCGTCAACCTCGTTGGCATTACCACCAAGCATGCCCGGCAACTCGCTGAACAGGGCCACCAGACGGGCCTCGCGATCAGGCAGCCTGGCATCGAACAGGTCGGCAAAGGCCTGCAACAGCCGCCGATACAACACAGGCGAGCGGCTCCAGGTCTGCGTTGGCAGGGTAAAGCCTACTGCCTGCAACCAAGGCTGATCGACGAACAGCATCAGGTAAGACCAGGGATCCCCGGCAACAGGATTGCAGGCATGTACCACGCCCGGGTTCATCAGCACTGTGGTGCCCGCCCCAACCTCAACGCACTGGTCACTGTTGATATAAGTGCTACGCCCCCCCGTGATGACACCAATGGAGAAGCTCTCGTGGGAGTGCGCGGCGTAGCACACCTTGCGCCCGTCCCCTACCCGTCGGGCTTCGACGAACGGCAAGGCAGGATCGCGCCAAAACCGTGAGACCTCAATCATCCTCTACAGCCCTGCTCGCCGCTGACGTATGCACGAATACTACACACTTATCGTGGAAACAGATCCAGCGTGCGCTCCACTTCGCCAATATCAATCCTGAAACCGTCGCCTTCCGGTAGGCCAACCACAAAGCCGAAATGCTGGTGATCACGATCCGTCAGGTACTTGTAGTAACTGACGAAACGGTTCGGCGGCTGCAAAGTCAGCAGGCAGCCGCCAGCCTGGAGCACATTCACACCATGCACCAACTGGCTCCCCTCCACCCCGATGACCACTTTAGCCCCGGCGCACGCCGCGACAATACTGGGTACATCGGACTTCAGCGGGTTGACGATGCGAAAACCGCGGGTAGTGCGCAGGTGCTCGGCAAGCTCCAACTCGTTGCGCAGCAGGCGCAGGTCACCATCTCCGCCCCGCAACAGGAAAACCCCCGGGTGCTGCGTGTGCGACACATGCGAGAGCAGCTTGTCACCCATGGCTCGGTAGCGAGCATGCCGGCTGCGGTTGTTGCTCTGGTCATCGAACAGCACCACCTCACGAAAGAACGCACTGCGCAGGCGCAAAGGCTTCATGTCCAGCCAGTCTTCATAGGCCGGTGCCTGGGTAAACAGTGGATACCTGGCAGAGGGGGCGGTGGTCACCGGGATGCCCTCGTTGCAGGCCAGCGCATAGGTCGGGCAATCCTCCATCAGCCAGGTGCCGAACCAAGCGTTACCGTTTTGCGTGCAGTAGATCGCGGCGCGGTCGATTTCATGGTCGATGAGGATGGTCGGGAAGGTACACGGCTTCTGCGACAGCCAATGGCTGGCCTTGCCCTTGTACAACGCCCCATCGACCAGCCATACATCCTTGACCAGGTAGCCGCGGGTTGGCCCTTGCAACGTGTGGACACCTCCCCCCATGGTCTGCGCCGGGTGCACGTAAGGGTAAAACCGCTTGCCTTCCCAGCCCGTCACCCGATCGAGCTGGCCAGGCAGGAAAATGGCCGGCGGCGAAACTGTGGCCTCGCCCGGGGCAATGTCCCAACTCTTGGTGGCGAGGCTCTTGATGTCGATCGCCGCTTTCCTGCTCAGCCGCTTGCGCAGCATGTGGCGGTAGGCGGCCAAGGTCCAGGTGTGTTGCCTGGCTGCGGGCGATGCACTGAACTGCGAGATGTCGCTTCCCATGAAGCGTCCCCCCTGATGACGAAGACTGGAGCCCGGCGCCCGGCGCCAGATCAAAGCATCCCTGGCAGTTAGTCAATTGCTCGTGACTCGTTCCATGGTGGGCGGTGACTGCAAGCTGGCGTAACGGCTGCGCAACGTTTCCACAAACGGTTCGCCTGCCCCGCTCCCTCCGTAGAGATAAATCTTGTGCAGGCCACCAAACACCATTTCGTGATAGCGACTGGCAACTTCCTCATCGCTTGGGCCATCCGGCAACCCCAGATGCAACGTCAGCTTGTCGCCTTCGACCGCGAACATCGGCGTGTCCCACAGGAATTTTGCCGTACCGGTCTTGGGCAAACGGACAAACAGGTACGCATGGTTACCCAGCGAATCGATATCACCACCGCGGCGGCGCTTCCACTTCAGCAGGCCGTCGTCCGGGCGCGCCAGACACAGGCCGATGTCGTAATAATCGAAGCCCTGCTCCAGTGCCCACTCGAGCGCCATGAAGGTGGTGATCGAATTCACCTCGCGCAACTTCTTCGCATCGGAAAACACCGCTTCACAATAACCAAAGCGCAACGTGCTCCAGTAACGCTTGCCGTCGCGTACCACTTCACACCCCAGGTGGCAGCCGATCACCTCATCGCCCAGCATGATCAAGTCAAGCCGGCCGACACTCTTGGCAATACGGAACACCTCTTGGGTAGGAAACTGCGCGGCGTGAATGCCCTGCCTGGCCGAAGCGTATGGGCGCAGCAGTTCCCGGTCGGCCATGGCGATTTCTTCGTCCGAAAGGGCTTGGCGCATGTGATATAGGGGCCGGTTCTTGCGAATGCTGCGCCGCAGTTCGCTGTCGTAGCGGGCAGTGATGTCCTCCAGCGGGCGCCCCAGCGGCACCACCGCACTCAGGTAATGCGGCACTGACAGCGCCCCCGACGTGGGCATTTCACTGATGACCACGACGTGGCTGGCAGCCGCCGTGGCACTTGCACTGTCTACGATCGATGCGCTGCCCTGGCCCTTGCCACCGATCAGCAGCTTGGCCATTTCCCGTTGCTGCTTGCGGCCGATGTAGAGGATTTCGTACGGGCTTTCCTGTTGCGGGCGAAACCTCGCAACTTCCCAACGCCAGAGACAGGCACGCGCCATCATTTCTCGCACTTTGCAGGCCAGCAGCCTGACTTCGTAGCGCGTGGAGGGCGACAGGAGCTTGCGCGCCACAGTCGTCAAGGTCTTTTTCATTTTTTCTTCGACGTCCTTTGAAGTGCACTGTTGGCCAATCGGAACAAGAGAAAAAACCCGGCAAAATCACTTAACACTTTGATTTTTATTGTTTTACTTGAAACTTTATTATCACATTCAGTAACAATTTAAGATGCCTGCAAACGCTTTGGCAAGCGGCTTCTGGCTGACTTCAGATCAAGTTTCATGGCGTCAAATTACCCGCATCAAACCGCTGCTCAGCATAACTTTTGCTATAACCATGCCCATCAAGCGTCCGCCGCCCATTTCGCTATCAATGAATAACCTTTGACGCCTTCTCTTAGCATAAACGACCGTCAGGTTGCCGACTGCTTGCCGGCAGGCATGGGCAGCGATGTTGAGCCAGACTGGTGTTTTTCCGGCAGCCAGTGCATGCTCGCAGCTGAAACGATTCAACCGACTTGAAAACCGCCCTTTGATGTGAGGTGCAGTACCCATGGACCGTTTGCTCGATTCACTCTTCCCCAGCGCCGAGAACATCCCGGAAACCTGGCGCCTGGGGGCCCCACTGGAACAACGCGACTACCTGGTCAACGGGGAGCTCAGGCGCTGGGACGGCCCGTTGGCCACGGTGCGCAGCCCGGTGTGGCTCAAGCAAGGCGACGAAGAGCATCAGGTCATACTGGGCAGCGCCCCGCTGCTGGATGCCGAGACCGCGCTTACCGCCCTCGATGCCGCCGTGCAGGCCTATGACAAAGGCCGTGGCGCCTGGCCGAACATGCGCGTGGCCGAGCGTATCCAGCATGTCGAAACCTTCCTTGCACGCATGCGTGAACAGCGCCAGGCCGTGGTCAAGCTGCTGATGTGGGAGATTGGCAAGAACCTGAAGGATTCGGAAAAGGAATTCGACCGCACCTGCGACTACATCGTCGACACCATCAACGCCCTCAAGGACCTGGACCGCCGCTCCAGCCGCTTCGAACTGGAACAAGGCACCCTCGGCCAGATCCGTCGCGTCCCGTTGGGCGTGGCCCTGTGCATGGGGCCCTACAACTACCCTCTGAACGAGACGTTTACCACGCTGATCCCGGCGCTGATCATGGGCAACACCGTGGTGTTCAAGCCGGCCAAGTTCGGCGTACTGCTGATTCGCCCCTTGCTCGAAGCGTTCCGCGACAGCTTCCCGCCAGGCGTGATCAATGTCATCTATGGTCGTGGCCGGGAAACGGTGAGCGCGCTGATGGCCAGCGGCAAGGTCGATGTTTTCGCCTTCATCGGTACCCATAAAGCCGCCAGCGACCTGAAGAAACTGCACCCACGCCCGCATCGCCTGCGCGCCGCACTGGGCCTGGACGCCAAGAACCCGGGCATCGTGCTGCCCCAGGTCGACCTCGACAACGCTGTCGAAGAGGCCGTCACCGGCGCGCTGTCGTTCAACGGCCAGCGCTGCACGGCACTGAAGATCCTGTTCGTCCATGAGGATGTGGTCGAGGCCTTCCTGGACAAATTCCAGCGCAAACTGGCCGCGCTCAAGCCCGGCATGCCGTGGGAACCTGGCGTGGCGCTGACGCCGTTGCCCGAACCCGGCAAGGTCGACTACCTCGATGGCCTGGTTGCCGATGCGACGGACAAGGGCGCACGCGTGCTCAACGAAAATGGCGGGCACAGCCGCGGTTCATTCTTCTACCCGGCCTTGCTGTACCCGGTCAGCCGGGAAATGCGCGTGTACCACGAGGAGCAGTTCGGCCCACTGGTACCGGTGGTGCCCTACCGCGACCTGCAAACGGTGATCGACTATGTACTGGACTCCGACTACGGCCAGCAACTGAGCCTGTTCGGCAACGACCCGGCCACCATCGGCAGCCTCGTCGACATCTTTGCCAACCAGGTCGGGCGCATCAACATCAACGCCCAGTGCCAACGCGGGCCGGACACCTACCCGTTCAACGGCCGCAAGAACAGTGCCGAGGGCACGCTGTCCGTGGATGACGCTTTGCGTGTGTTTTCCATCCGGACGCTGGTCGCCACACGCTTCCAGGAGGCCAACAAAGCGCTGATCAGCGAGATCATCCGCAACCGCCAGTCGGGCTTCCTGACCACCGACTACATCTTCTGACCGCCGCGCTTAGAGACAATCGATCTAGCGTCACTGTCGATTTTCCATCTGGGCGAACGACTCTAAGCAACAGGGCGCCCTTCGGCGCCCATTGCACAGGAGAGTCGAACATGGCAGTCAAACCTATCCCCGAAGGCCAGCACAGCATCACGCCCTACCTGGCCATCAACGACGCCGCCAAGGCCATCGAGTTCTACAAGCAAGCCTTTGGGGCGGTGGAAATGTTCCGCCTCGATGCCCCAGGCGGTCGCGTTGGCCATGCCGAACTGAGAATCGGCGATTCTTCGCTGATGCTGGGCGACCCCTGCGACATGGAAGGCGGCCTCACCGCCAGCCAGAAACTCAGCGGTGCGGGTGTAGGCCTGCACCTGTATGTTGAAGACTGCGACAAGGTCTATGCCCAGGCCTTGGCCGCCGGGGGCATCCAGTTACATCCCTTGACCGACCAGTTTTACGGTGACCGCAGTGGCACCCTGAAAGATCCGTTTGGCAACATCTGGTTCGTTTCCACCCACAAGGAGGACCTGACCCCCGACGAGATTCGCGCCCGCGCCGCGAAGATGTTCGGCGGTAGCCAAGCGGCGAGTTGAAAGCCGCGCGACTTTGCTTGAAGCTTGAGGCTCGTAGCTTGGAGCTGCTTCATGCGAATCATCGACAAAACCGCCACTCAGGTGCGCAGCCTGACCCCCGCCGAAGAGGAACTGCTGGTCGGCTTTGCCACCGGCAGCCTCGCCGGCCCGCGCCTGCTACAGGCCAACCAGCTACTGATGAACGTGCGCAACGCCAACCAGTGGCTGGCTTGCGACTGCCGCAACGATGCCTTGCCGGTGCTCAACGTCACCCTCAACGGCAGCACCGGTACGCTCTTCCTCAAGAACAACCCGGGCACTGCCGAGCACGCGCCAGGCTGCCCGTTCACCAAGGACGAGCGGGAAGCCGCCGAACGTGAAAACGATCCTGTCCCCCCCGCCGCCTGGCTGCCACCCGATACACCCTTGCGCCTGATCAGCGACTTCCGTGCTGGCACGGCCGGTAGCGTCGGCGATGGCAACGACAGACGCGAACAGCAGCGCCTGCTGTCACTGCTGCTGACCTGGATTGAAACCAGCGGGCTCAACCTTTACGCCACTCACCTGAAAAAAGACCTGACCACACAATTTGCCGAGTTGCGCAGCGTGGCCAGCCGCTATCCGCTGCTGGAGCGGGTGCCCGCCAGCAACTACCTGGAAACCCGCCTGGACATGAAGCACATGATGATGCTCAAGTCCCGCCTGCGCGAAGCCTCCGTGTTCGGCAACCATCGCCGCCACGGCCTGCTGCTGGACTGCGTCGACCAGATCAAAGGGCGCAAGTTGTTCAACAACCGCAGCGAGGAAGGCTTCGACTTCCAGGGGCATCACCTGTACTGGGGCGGGAGCCGCACCACCGGGCCGTTGCTGGCCCTGATGATCTACTCGCCAACCAGCGCCGGTAGCCATTTCTATGAGTTGATCCATGTGGCCAGTGTGCCCGTGCTGTCGCGCGCGCACCTGTTCCCGGTGTACCGCGATGAAGAGCGCGAGCCGCTCAAGGCATTGGTGTCGCTGATCGACTGGATGGCCAGTAAAGGCGTGAAGGTGCAGATGCGTCGCCCCGTGATCGGTGGGCAGGTGATGGATGAGCTGGTGCTGACCTCGGACCAGGACCGGGTGTTGTCAGTGTCGCTGCTGGAACAGCCCATCGGCCCCGAGCCGGACACCGAGAACTTCAAGCGCTACGCCGACTTCAAAAGCCTGGAAACGTTCCGCAAGTTCGTTGCCGGTTTTTTCATGCGCGAGCGTTGAAACCCATTCGTTGGCTCACGCAGCGATCAAAGGCGGCAAGCAAGCGGCTAGACACGCTTGCATTGGCCGCACGTGTGCGTCAGCCCAGGAACAGCTTGTACGCCGGGTTGTCAGTCTCGTCCCAATACTGATACCCCATCTCATCCAGCGTCAACGGCAAGCCCGCCAGCTCGTCCGCTGGCACTTCCAAAGCAGCGAACACCCGCGCCTGCGCCGCACCATGGTTGCGGTAATGGAACAGGCTGATGTTCCAGCGCTTGCCCAACCGCTCCAGAAACCCCAGCAACGCCCCTGGCCGTTCGGGGAACTCGAAGCGCATTACCCGCTCATCCGCCCCTGGCGCGGCATGCCCGCCTACGGTATGGCGCACATGTAGCTTTGCCAGCTCGTTGTCGGTCAGGTCGAGCACGCTGTACCCCTGCTCCCGCAAGCTGGCCAGCAACTGCTCACGTGGGTCGTGCACCGGGTGGGTCTGCACCCCCACGAACAGGCGCGCCTCCTTGCCTGCATGGTAGCGGTAGTTGAATTCGGTGATCTGCCGCTTGCCCAGTGCCTGGCAAAAGGCACGAAAGCTGCCCGGCTGTTCCGGAATTGTCACGGCGATGATCGCCTCGCGCTGCTCACCGAGCTCGGCCCGCTCGGCCACATGGCGCAAGCGGTCGAAATTGACGTTGGCGCCGGAGTCGATGGCCACCAGGGTCTGCCCCTGTACACCTTCACGCGCCACGTACTTCTTGATACCTGCCACAGCCAGGGCCCCGGACGGCTCGGTGATCGAACGGGTGTCGTCGTAGATATCCTTGATCGCCGCGCACAGCTCGTCACTGCTCACCGTCACCACCTCGTCGACGAAGTGGCGGCACAGCTCGAAGCAATGGGCACCGATCTGCGCCACCGCCACGCCATCGGCAAAGGTGCCGACCTGCGGCAGGATCACACGTTCGCCGACGGCCATGGCAGCCTGCAGGCAGTTGGAATCCACCGGCTCGACGCCGATCACCTTCACTTCAGGACGCAGGTACTTCACATAGGCGGCAATACCGGCGATCAAGCCGCCACCGCCCACGGGCACGAAGATAGCGTCCAGCGCCCCCGGGCGCTGACGGAGGATCTCCATGGCCACGGTACCCTGCCCGGCGATCACATCCGGGTCATCGAACGGTGGCACGAAGGTCGCGCCTTCGCTGTCGGCCAGCTTCAGTGCGTGGGCCAGCGCATGCGGGAAGCTCTCGCCCTGCAGCACCACATGCCCGCCGCGCGAACGCACGCCTTCGACTTTCAACGATGGCGTGGTGGTGGGCATGACGATGGTTGCCTTGATACCCAGGTGCGATGCCGCCAAAGCCACGCCCTGGGCATGGTTGCCCGCCGACGCGGTGATCACCCCGCGCTGACGCTGCGCATCGGTCAGACGCGACAGGCGGGTATAGGCACCCCGGATCTTGAACGAAAACGTAGGCTGCAGGTCTTCGCGCTTGAGCAACACCTGGTTGCCCAGTGTGGCAGACAAGGCCGGAGCCGCTTGCAGGGGCGTTTCGATGGCCAGGTCGTACACCGGCGCGGCAAGAATGCGCCGCACCTGCTCCGACAGCAGTTGCTGAGGGGTGACGGTAGTACGAGGGACACTGAAGCTGGTCATCGATGACTCCTTGGCTATTTTCACGTTGCCCAGGAGTCAGAGAGAAAAAACCCGCCTCCAGGGCGGGTTCGGTGCACGTACGCGCTAGCCCGCCAAGCTGATAATGGCGGTAATAATAATGGCGTTCACGTGCGGGAATGTATTCATGGTGCAGGAACTTAGCCTGCCTCGCGGCCGAAAGTCAACACTTGGCCTGCTGCGCCGAAAGCGGCACATCGAACACCTTGTCGAAGCCCCACTGGAAGACAAAGGCGTAAACGAAGAAGAACACGAACAGCGCCAGGTTGGTCAGCAGTGCCGCCCACAGGCTCACGTCCAGCCAGTACGCTACCAGCGGCAGCAGAATCACCACCAGCCCACCCTCGAAGCCCAGCGCATGCAGCAGGCGCCGCAGGAAAGTGCGCTCACGCTTGTGCTGGCGCGCTTCCCAACGTTCGAATACCCAGTTGTAACCCATGTTCCAGCTCATCGCGATGCCTGACATCAGCACCGACAGCAGGGTCGACTGCGCCATGCCGGCGCCGAACGCCAGCTCCAGTGCGGGCGCCACGCAGGCGACGGCGATGGCCTCATAGAGAATGGCCTGGACGATCTTGCGGGCCTTGCCTTGCATGTTCAGCTCCCTGAATGAACGACCTGTAAAGCTACAAGATGCAGCCCGCAAGAAACAGCCCGAAATTTGGACAATCCCGCGTTCGGCTGCTTGTATCTATTCCGTACATGACAGTGACATCTCCTGCACCTTCGTCGAGGGAACGAGCGAGGATAAGACGATGGCCCACTCTGCCCTGCCGGTGGCTGACACATGAGCCTGGTATTCATCGATTTTCTCACTTACCTGCTGTTCGGCCTGAAGCTCCTGGCGATCACCCTTGCCTCGTTGATGTTCCTGTTGGGCCTGGACGACCTGTTCATCGATCTGTGCTATTGGGGACGCACGCTGATCCGGCGTTTTCGCATCTACGGCAAGTTCGAAAGGGCCGATGAGAAGCGCTTGTACGAAGTCCCGGAAAAACCTTTGGCCATCATGGTCCCCGCCTGGAACGAAGTCGGCGTGGTCGGTGAAATGGCCCGCCTGGCCGCTTCGACCATCGACTACGAGAACTACCAGATCTTTGTCGGCACCTACCCCAACGACCCGCAAACCCAGGCCGACGTGGACGCGGTGTGCCTGCACTTCCCCAACGTGCACAAAGTGGTCTGCGCCCGCCCCGGCCCCACCAGCAAGGCCGACTGCCTGAACAACATCATCGACGCGCTGCTGCGCTTCCAGCAGGACGCCGGCATCGAGTTCGCCGGTTTCATCCTGCATGACGCCGAAGACGTGATCTCGCCGATGGAGCTGCGCCTGTTCAACTACCTGCTGCCGAGCAAGGACATGATCCAGATCCCGGTGTATCCCTACGCACCGGCGTGGAAGGGCTTTACTGCCGGCCACTATGTCGACGAGTTTGCCGAAAACCACGGCAAGGACGTGATCGTGCGCGAAGCGCTGACCGGCCAGGTGCCCAGTGCTGGCGTCGGCACCTGCTTCAGCCGCCGCGCCATCAGCGCACTGCTCGAGGACGGTGACGGCATCGCCTTTGACGTACAGAGCCTGACCGAGGACTACGACATCGGCTTTCGCCTGAAGCAAAAAGGCATGAAGTGCATTTTCGCCCGCTATTCCATCACCGATCCGGCGCTGACCCTGAAGCAGGAATGGCGCCCGGGCATGAGCCGCGAATTCTCCCAGGTGATCTGCGTGCGAGAGCACTTCCCGCGTGACTGGCAGCATGCCATCCGACAGAAGTCGCGCTGGATCGTCGGCATCGTGTTCCAGGGCACCAGCAACCTCGGCTGGAGCCGAAAAGGTGCGCTCAACTATTTCCTCTGGCGTGACCGCCGCGGGCTGTTCGCCTACCTGCTGAGCTTCCTGGTCAACCTGTTGCTGCTGGTGTTGCTGGCCATGTGGTTAGTTACGGTGATTGCGCCGGAGTCATGGCGTTTCATGTCGATCCTCAGCGACAGCTGGTTGCTGTCGACCCTGCTGTGGCTGAACGGCCTGTTGCTGCTCAACCGGCTGTTCCAGCGCGCCTGGTTCGTCACCCGCTTCTATGGCATTGGCGAGGGCTTGCTGTCAGCGCCGCGGATGATGTGGAGCAACTTCGTCAACTTCTTCGCCAACCTGCGTGCCCTGCGCCAGGTAATGGAAATGGGCGATTCGCGGCGCGTGGCCTGGGACAAGACCACCCACGAGTTCCCCGCCATCGCCACCCCGGCTCGCACACCACTGGGCCAGCGCCTGGTGGCCAAGGGCCTGATCACCGACGAACAACTGCAGCAGGCCATCACCAGCCCGGTTCGTCGGCGCCTGGGCCGCGAACTGCTACTGCGTGGCTGGCTGAACAGTGAGCAGTTGGTGGCCACCCTGGCCGAGCAACTGGACCTGCCCTGGGCACCGCTGAACCCGTTCAAGCTCGACCCGCAACTGATCGCCAAACTGCCGCGCAAGCTGGCCACCCATTACGGTGTACTGCCAGTGGACGAAGACGGCGACACGTTGATCCTGGCCAGTGAAAGCCCGGTCAGCCAGGTGTCGCTGGGTGTGATCAGCCGCCAGCTGAAACGCCCGGTCAAGGCACGCCTGGCCCCCTAGGGCCGGGTCACACTGGGACTTCGCTACCACTACCCAAGCCCCTGGCAGCATCAAGAAACCCGAGACATGCTGGCCGTGCTCGAACGCCACCAGGACGACGAAGCGCTGCTGGAGCGAGTCAGCCATCACCAAGTCATGCTAGGCGCGCTACTGCAGGTGCGCGGTATGGTCCCTGTCACCCTGTTCAACCAGGCGTTGATCGACTTCGATCCCGAACACCAAAGCCTCGGCGAGCACCTGATCGCCCGCGGCATCATCACCAGGCAGGTGCTGGAGCGGGCCCTGATCGAACAGGCCAGTGAACAGCAAGTGGCTATTGATCTGACCCGGGAGGTGGCATGAAGCCGCGTTTTTCCCTTACTTTCACTGGCCTGCTGCTGTGCTCCGCTGCCCTGCCCGTTGCCGCTTCGGCACCGATGACCGACTTCCAGCGGTTCACCAGCTTTCCGTTCATGGACCGCAGCTATCGCGAGGCCAGGAAAGATAACTGGGCTGAAGTCGAGCGCCTGACCCGCCATGTGCTGGGCCGGGTGCCGAACAACGACGAAGCCCGCGCCCTGCTGGTCGAGGCCCTGGCCCGCCAGCGCCGTTACAAGGAGGCTCAAGCGCTGGCCGAACAGCTAGGCGACAGCCCCGAATACGCCGACACCCTGCTGGAGCTGCGCCTGACCTGGATCGAGCAGGACCCGCCACCGGCCAGCCAGGTGGAGCAATGGCTGGTCGCCAGCGACGGCAACCACCGGATACGCCTGTGGCAGGCCTACAGCCTGAGCTTGGCCAAGTTTGGAGGCGCTGCCAAAGCGCTGGAATGGCTCAACCAGCTACCGCCCGGGGGCGACGGCCAGGTACTGCGCCTGGCCCGGGCCAACTTCGCCGAACAGCTGCGCAACTGGAAGGAAACCATCGAGCAACTGCAGCCGTTGGCCGACACAGGCCAGTTGCCTGCCGAAGACTGGCAACGCCTGGCCAATGCCTATATCCAGCAAGTTGACGAAAAGGGCCTGACTGCGCTGCTGGCCCACGCCCCCTCCCCCGCAGCGGCCAACCAGACGCGGCTGGCCATGGCCAACCGCGCCATTGCCGTCGGCCACCACCAGCAGGCCCAACGTTGGCTGCAGTCGCTACCGCCTGATCAACTGCAGAAACCCGAACAGCGCCAGCAACTTTGGCAACTGGCCCGCGAAGGCGACGATGCGGCGCTGGTGCGACGCCTGAGCAACGACCTGCAGCGCCCCTGCCTCGAAACGGTCGACTGGCTGTCACATCAAGACCCGGACCTGGCCCGGGAACAGTTCAAGGGCTGCTCCGCCAGCTCCGACCCACGGGCTTATGCCGTGCTCAAGCAGCGCCTGTATGGCGCCCCACCGCCGCAGCCGCGCACCACCGCAGAATGGGAACAACGCTATCGACAGACCGGCGACCTCGCCGCACTGGAGCAAACCACCTTCCTGTTGACCGAACAGGGCCACGGCGATCACGCACGGCAATTGCTGGAGCAGGCCTACGACCGCCGCCAGGGCCGCCTCGGCCCATCGCTGCTACAGCGGCTGGGCAACCTGTATGCCCGCAACGACGGGCCCCTGGACAGCCGCCGCATGCTCGGCCTGATACCCCGGGTCAACGCCAACACCCGCGCCCAGTTGCTCGGACGGCTGGCCGAAGCCGGCCAGTGCGATGCCGTACGCCAGGCAGTGCCGGCCAACCCGAGCGAACCTGGCCAGTACCGTGCCCTGGGGCGCTGTGCCATGCCCGACCAGCCGGGTGAGGCGGTGGTCTACTACCAGGCTGCCGAGCGCCTGGGCGGCCCTGGCAACCGTCTGCCGCTGGCCTACGCACTCGAAGCGGCCGGCGACTCCGAAACCGCCCAGTCCATCTGGCGCAGCCTGCCAGACAGCGCCTTTACCGATAATGCCCGCCTCACCGCCGCACGCGGCGCGCTGAATGCAGGCGACGCCGATGCAGCGCGCCGCTACTGGGACGCTGCCGCGCACCAAAGCGCCGACGACTGGGCGTTGGGCGCCGCCATCGCCCAGCGCCAAGGTGACCCGCAGACCGCGCTGGGCTTCCAGCGCCAGGCGCTGGCGCACAACCCGCGCGCCGATCACTACTACGCCGCATCCGGCACTGCGCAACTGGCCGGTAACAGTGCGCAGAGCACCGTCTGGCTAGCCGAAGCCGTGCGCCTGGCTCCCGACCAGCCGCGCTATCGCGCCGACTACGGCATGCGCCTGGCTGGCTCGACGGACAAGGCTCAGCGCATGCAATCGATCCCCTACCTTGAGCGCGCCACTCGCGACTTCCCCGAGGACTACCGCCTTGGCGAAACACTTGCCTTGCGCTACGACGAACATGCAGACAGCGCTGCGGCACGCCGCGAACTGCGCCGCATCCTCGACGTAGAGCAGAACCTGATCGACGGTGATGACGAATACGGCAGCCTGGAGGCCCGCAAGTACCGCCAGCGCCGCGCTCACGAGAGCCTGTCACGTCGCGACACCATTACCCTGGCCAGCACCTGGTCGCCGGCTGGCACCTCGACCAACGACAAATTTCTCGACAACGGCCAGCGCAGCGGCAGCTTGCGCCGGGCGCAATCGCAGAACGTGCAGTTGGCCATGTGGGACCATGCTCTGGGCGAGGAGCCCAGCCGCAATGGCAGCACCCTGTCAGTGTATGGCCGGGTACTGTTCGGTGGCCAAAGCCGCACCGACTATGCGCAGAGCATGGGTACCGGTGTCGGCCTGCGCTACAAACCGCTCGGCCAGGCCAACCTCAACCTGTATGCCGAGCTTTACCACCAGCGGCAGGTCGACGAAGCCCACTACCGCGGCCTCAGCCTTGGCCAACTGCTGAGCCCGGCCAAGGTCGGCGGCAACTGGGGCGATTTGCGCCACCACGCCGAATCGAGCAATGACCTGCTGCTGCGCGCCACCGCCTCGTTCCTCGACCAGGGAGGCTGGCGCAACGACTGGCGCATCGATGAGGACGACTGGAACGAACGGTTCCTCTACCTCGATGCTGCCTGGTGGACCCGCGCCGGCGACCATGCCTGGCTGTCGCGCTACCAGCAAGGCCACGCCTGGAAGCTGCCGGGCAGCTCGCCGCAAACCCTCATGCCCTACGGCTTTGTCGAGTTCTCCAGCCAGGACCCTGGCAACGACTGGCGCCAGGACGCCCGCGCCGGTGTCGGCGTGCGCTGGCAATGGTGGTTCGACGACGACCGCTACAACGCCTACCGCGGCTCGCTGAAAGTGCGTGCCGAGTACCAGCAATCGTTGGGCGGTAACCTTTACGAGCGCGCCAACGGCGTGCTGGTCGGTGCGGAGATGACCTTCTGATACGTGCGCTCATCGCCTTCTGCCTGCTAGCCCTGTGCCTACCGGCCACAGCTGACCAGCGCCTGTTCTATCAACCCCTGAACCGCGATGCCAGCGTCACGCCCGCCCAGTGGCAGCACCTGTGGCAAACCACCGCGGCCCAAGGTGGCAAAACCCTGATCGTGCAATGGAGTGCCTATGGCGACAGCGATTTCGGCGGAGCCAAAGGCTGGCTGGCCAACAGCCTGCGCACGGCGCGTGCCGAAGGCCTGCAGTTGGTGCTGGGGCTGTACATGGACCCGGCCTACTACCAGCGCCTCGACGAGCTGGATGGCGAAGGCCTGAACAGCTACTGGAAAGCGCAGCTGGGGCGTTCGCTCAGCCAGTACCAGCAACTGCGCCAGGCCTGGCAGTTGCCAGTGGACGGCTGGTACCTGCCCATGGAGCTGGACGACCAGCATCTACGCGAGGCCGAACGGCGTGATGCGCTGTACAGCCAGCTACAGGCCTTCAACCGCCGGTTGGACAAGCCGTTGCATATCAGCGCCTTCAGCACGGGCAAGCTGTCGCCGCGGGTCAATGCCGTCTGGCTGGATCAACTGGCCGGCTTGGGCTTGACTGTGTGGTGGCAGGATGGCGCCGGCACCGGACGTTTGCCGGCGTTGGTGCGTCAGGGCTATGAGCAGGCCCTGCCGTGCCGGGTGGGTGTGGTGCGTGAGGCGTTCCGCCAGGTGAGCGCGCCCGAGCAGGCGTTTCGGGCGGAGCCTGCCGAGCCCCGGCTGGGTAGCGGGTGCCATGCCGAGGCAGTGTTTGCCTTGCGCTACCGGCCCTGGGCCAGGGGTGTCTTGCCACAGCAATGAGTCGCCAGGGCCGGCCTCTTCGCGGATAAACCCACAGGTCCCCCACACCGTACGGTCCCTGTAGGAGCGGGTTTACCCGCGAAAGGTCCAGGCCTGAAAAAGTAGTAGCCTCAGGAGCCCACCGATGCTCAAGACCATCGAAGCCCACGTACGCCAGCAGGTCGCGCCCGCCGCCCTGCGCGCCGAGTTCCGCCAGCACGAATTCGAGTCCATGCGCTCGTTCTGTCTGCTGGTATTCTCAATAAGCGTCCTGATCTGGCTAATCTTCGACCTGATCGTCAGCTTCCTTGGCGACCAAGGCTTCACCTGGCTGTCCTTCCTGTTCATCGCCCTGCTCGGCAGCCTGATCGTAGTGCTGCGTTTCACCCGCCGCAGCCATCACTTCGACGTGCTCAACCTGCTGTTCATTACCGTCATCACCCTGGGTATGCGCCTGGTGATCGAAGGCCTCCCGATGGCCCTGCGCCCGGTGTGGTTGGTACTTGGGGTTTCCACCGTGCTGTATGCCATGTCGGTGCTGCCAGTGCGGCGCTGGTCATTCTTCTGCGCCATGGTCATCACCTGGGTGATGCTTAATCCGTTCTACCACACCCGCATCGAGCCCCATGCGCTCGAAGGCGCCATGCTGATCAGCTATGCCGTGTTTCTAAGCGGCCTGGTCAGCTACAGCTACCTACAGATCCGCAAGGCCAAGCTGCACAATTTCTACCTGTCCAAGGTGTTGCTGGAGCAAGCCTACGTCGATGCCCTGACCGACATTCCCAACCGCCGCTCGTTCATGGCCCAGGCCGACCGCCAACTACGGATGGCGACGTCCGGGCAGTACCTGGCAATGATCGATATCGACAATTTCAAGCGGGTCAATGACCGCTTCGGCCATGACGTCGGCGATGAGGTGCTCAAGCGCTTGGCCCTGCATATCAAGGCGAGCATGGCCGACCAAGCGTTTGCCCGACTGGGGGGTGAAGAGTTTGCGATCTTCTTTGAAGGGCTGGATCAGCAAGGGGCCGAGCAGCGAGTGGCAGCGCTGTGCCAGCGCGTGCGCGAGGACGTTGGCGAGCACCCGGTCACCATCAGCATTGGTCTGGCCAGGGTTGACCGGGGAGAGAGCCTGACTACAGCACTGGTCCGCGCCGACCAGGCGCTATATGAAGCCAAACACACCGGCAAGGATCGCTTTGTATTGTGGTCCAGCCAACTGGCAGAGCAGGATTAGCAGGCCCGGCCCCTTCGCGGTTGCAGCCAACCTATGATCCGGCAGGCAAACGAATCCTGAACTGCGCCCCACCCAGCGCCGACTGCGCCAGGGTCAAGGTGCCACCCTGCCCCTCGATCGCCCGCCGGCTGATCGCCAACCCAAGGCCAAAACCACCGGTGTTGCGATCGCGGCTGCGGTCCAGACGGTAGAACGGCTGGAACACCCGCTCGCGCTCCTCCACAGGCACGCCAATCCCGTCATCCTCCACCGTCAGCAGGCAGGCGCCATCGGCTTCCAGGCGCAAGCGCAGCAACAGGCTTTCATCGCAATAGCGCATGGCATTGCGCACCAGGTTCTGCACCGCGCGCGCCGTCAGCCGCGGGTCCAGTACAAAGCGCGGCAACTCACCCTCGGCCCGCACTTCCCAGTGGATACCGCGCCCATCGAGTTCCTCGGCAAAGCCGCCAAGCACACTGTCGACCAGTTCCAGCAGCGATACCTCCACCCGCTCCCGCGCCTGGTCGGCGTTGTACAACCGGCTGTAGGACAGCAGCTCCAGCACCAGTTCATCCAGCTCGCGCACATGCCCGACCAACTCCAGCAGGCGTTTGCGACTGGCTGGCGGCACTTCGTCGAACAGCAGCACCAGGCCGAAATCCAGCCGGGTCAGTGGCGTGCGCAACTCGTGCGAAACCGCATTCAGCAGTTCACGCTGCTGGTTGACGTGGCGTTCCAGGTCACTGGCCATGGTGTCGAATACCCCGGCCAGTTCACCAATGTTGGAGTGAGGCGAAATGTGCGTACGTTCGGCCATCTGCCCCTGGCCCAGGCGCCGAGCGGTCTCCTTGAGGCGCTCCAGATCACGCCAGTGCGGCCAAACCCACAGCAGCAGGCACCCCAGCATGGCTGCACCAATCAACACGGTCACGCCCCACGACAACACGTTGATGTCCAGCGGGTCTGGCGGGGAATGCAGGCGTACCAGCCACTCCTTGTCCAACGGCGCCAGCACCGTCTCGTAATAGCCCCACTCGGCAATGCGCACAGCGTAAAGGCCATGCTCCAGGCGCGCCTGCTCCTCATCGCTCAAACCGGCCTGATCCATGCGCAGCAGCTGCAGTTGCAGCGGCGCGAAATCGCTGGCCAGTTCCTGCTCCACCGCTGGCCACTGCTCGCGCGGAGCCTGGCGGAACTGGCGCACGATCAACGCTTGTACACCCTTGGCCTGGTCCAGGTTGTAGGCCATGAACCGGTCGCGGAACAGGCCGACGATGGTGTCAGGGATGAACAGCAACGCGCCGGCGTAGGCGACGATGATCACCAGATACAGCCGCACCAGGATCTTGAGCATGGCCGATCAGCACTCCCACTCGACACGGCTGAACAGGTAGCCCTTGCCCCACACGGTCTTGATCTTGCGCGCTTCGCCGGCGTTGTCGTCGAACTTGCGCCGCAGCTTGGAAATGGCCACATCAACGGAGCGATCGGTGCCATTGAACTCGATGCCACGCAACTGTTGCAGAATACGGTCGCGGTTCATCACCTCACCGGCATTGCGCGCCAGCACCACCAGCAGGTTGTACTCGCCGCTGGACAGCTCCACCTCCTCGCCACGCCAACTCACCGTACGCTCGGCCAGGTCGATGCGCAGGCCACCAATCAGGATCAGGTCGTTGTCCAAACGCGGTTCGTTGACACTGCTGCGGCGCAGCAGTGTGCGCACCCGGGCCAGCAGCACGCGTGGCTCACAGGGTTTGGTCACGTAGTCGTCGGCCCCCATTTCCAGGCCAAGCACCTGGTCATGGCTGTCGTCGCGGGCGGTCAGCATCAGGATTGGCAGGGTCTGCGACTCCTGGCGCAGCAGCCGGCACAGCTGCAGGCCATCGATGCCCGGCAGCATCAGGTCAAGGATGACCAGATCAGGCCTTTGCCGACGGTACTCGTCCAACACATGATCGCCCCGGGCGATCACCTGGACATGGAAGTCGTTGCGTTGCAGGTAGCTGGCGATCAACTCGGACAGGGCGCTGTCGTCTTCGACCAGGAAAATGTTCGGCATAGGTGCTTGGGCGTCTGGGTTGAAGTAAGCCTGTGCCGGCCTCTTCGCGGGTAAACCCGCTCCTGCAGGTCCCCGTAGGAGCGGGTTTACCCGCGAAGAGGCCGGCACAGGCCCATGCAGAATATAGAACCCAACCACTCGACAGGATCATTCTTCACACTTTTTCACACTCGCCCTACAGGTATTAACAGCCGCCCAGGCAGCGTGTGCCTTAGCATATACAGGGTCATCATCGGAAGATCCGCATGCCTACTACCCTCTCCCCGTGCCTGCGCCCGTTGGCGCTCATGGCATTCCTGAGCCTGTCCCTGGCCGGTTGCAGCGACAGCGCCGAACCAGACGAACAGGCCCCCACTGCGCAAGTGCGCGTGGAAACCCTGCAACTGCAGCCACTGGCTATCAGTAGTGAACTCAGCGGCCGTATCCTCGCTCCACGCACCGCCGAAGTGCGTGCGCGGGTCGCAGGCGTGGTGCTCAAACGAGTGTACCGCGAAGGCAGCGACGTCAAGCAGGGTGATGTACTGTTCCTGATCGACCCGGCGCCGTTCAAGGCCGACCATGACAGCGCCCGCGCCACGCTGGCCAAGGCCGAGGCCACCCGGTACCAGGCGCGCCTGCAAGAGCAGCGCTACCGCGAGCTGGTCGACGATAAAGCCGTCAGCCGCCAGGAGTACGACAACGCCAAGGCCAGTTTCCTGCAGGCCGATGCCGAAGTGGCCGAAGCCAGGGCGGCGCTGGAGCGCGCCCGGCTGAACCTCGGCTATGCCACCGTGACCGCGCCGATTTCCGGCCGTATCGGCCGCGCCCAGGTCACCGAAGGCGCGCTGGTCGGGCAAAACGAAACCACCCCGCTGGCGACCATCCAGCAACTGGACCCGATCCATGCCGATGTCACCCAGTCTACCCGCGAGCTCAACGCCCTGCGCCGCGCCCTGCGCGCCGGCGAATTGCAGCAGGTGGGCGACGGCCAGGCACGCGCCACGCTGATCCAGGATGACGGCAGCGCCTACCCGCTGCCGGGCAAGCTGCTGTTCTCCGACATCAGCGTCGACCCCAGTACCAACCAGATCACCCTGCGCAGCGAGTTCCCCAACCCGGACCTCGACCTGCTGCCAGGCAGCTACGTGCGGGTACGCCTGGAGCAAGCGGTGCAACCCAAGGGCCTGAGCGTGCCGCAACGCGCCATCCTGCGCGACAGCGCCGGTGTGCCCAAGGTGCTTGTGGTAGACCAGCAAGCCCGGGTCAGCGACCGCCAGGTTGTACTGGGCAGCGCCCAGGGTGACCGCTGGATCGTCAGCGAGGGCCTGGCGGCCGGGGAGCGGGTGGTGGTCGAGGGCCTTCAGCACGTCAAGGCCGGTGACCAGGTGCAGGTTGACAATACACCCGCTGCCCCACCCATCGCACAGCATACCGGCCAGTGAGGGCCTGATTCATGCCGCAATTCTTCATCGATCGCCCGGTATTCGCCTGGGTGGTCGCACTGTTCATCCTGCTGGCCGGCGCGCTGGCCATCCCGCAACTGCCGGTGGCCCAGTACCCCAACGTGGCACCGCCGCAGGTGGAAATCTACGCCGTGTACCCAGGCGCCTCGGCAGCGACCATGGACGAAAGCGTGGTCAGCCTGATCGAGCAGGAGCTCAACGGCGCCGACAACCTGCTGTACTTCGAGTCGCAGAGCAGCCTGGGCAGCGCCACCATCACTGCCACCTTCGCTCCGGGCACCCACCCGGACCTGGCTCAGGTCGATGTGCAGAACCGCCTGAAAGTGGTCGAGTCGCGCCTGCCACGCCCAGTCACCCAGCAGGGCCTGCAGGTAGAGAAAGTGTCCACCGGCTTCCTGCTGTTGGCGACCCTCACCTCCGAAGACGGCACGCTCGATGAAACCGCGCTGTCGGACATCCTTGCACGTAACGTGATGGACGAAATCCGCCGCCTCAAGGGCGTCGGCAAGGCCCAGTTGTATGGCTCCGAACGGGCCATGCGCATCTGGATCGACCCGCGCAAGCTGATCGGTTTCAACCTCACGCCCAACGATGTGGCCGAAGCCATCGCCGCGCAGAACGCCCAGGTCGCCCCTGGCAGCATCGGCGACCTGCCCAGCCGCAGCACCCAGGAAATCACCGCCAACGTGGTGGTCAAAGGCCAGTTGAGCAGCCCCGAAGAGTTTGCTGCGATTGTCCTGCGTGCCAAACCGGACGGCTCAACGGTCACCATCGGGGATGTCGCCCGGGTTGAAATCGGTGCCCAGGAATACCAGTACGGCACGCGCCTGAACGGCAAACCGGCCACCGCCTTCAGCGTGCAGTTGTCGCCCGGCGCCAACGCCATGGAAACCGCCACCCTGGTAAGGGCGAAGATGCAGGACCTGGCGCGCTACTTCCCGGAAGGCGTCAAGTACGACATCCCCTACGACACCTCGCCGTTCGTCAAGGTGTCGATCGAGCAGGTCATCAACACCCTGTTCGAGGCCATGCTGCTGGTATTCGCAGTCATGTTCCTGTTCCTGCAGAACCTGCGCTACACGCTGATCCCGACCCTGGTAGTGCCGGTGGCATTGATGGGCACCTTCGCCGTGATGCTGGCCTTGGGCTTCTCGGTCAATGTGCTGACACTGTTCGGCATGGTGCTGGCCATCGGCATTCTGGTCGACGATGCCATCGTGGTGGTGGAGAACGTCGAACGCATCATGGCCGAAGAAGGCTTGCCGCCCAAGCAAGCCACGCGCAAGGCCATGGGCCAGATCAGCGGTGCAATCGTCGGCATCACGCTGGTGCTGGTGGCGGTATTTCTGCCCATGGCCTTCATGCAAGGCTCGGTGGGGGTGATCTACCAGCAGTTCTCGCTGTCGATGGCGGTATCGATCCTGTTCTCGGCGTTTCTCGCCCTCAGCCTGACCCCGGCATTGTGCGCCACCCTGCTCAAACCCGTGGCCAAGGGCGAGCACCATGAACGCAAAGGCTTCTTTGGCTGGTTCAATCGCCGCTTCGAAAGCATGAGCGACGGCTACCAGCGCTGGGTGGTGCAGGCGCTCAAGCGCAGTGGCCGCTACCTGCTGGTGTACGCGGTGCTGCTGGCGGTGCTGGGCTACGGCTTCAGCCAGCTGCCTACGGCGTTCCTGCCCACCGAAGACCAGGGCTACACCATCACCGACATTCAACTGCCGCCGGGCGCCAGCCGCATGCGCACCGAACAGGTAGCCGCGCAGATCGAGGCGCATAACACCGAAGAACCGGGCGTGGGCAACACCACCTTGATCCTCGGCTTCAGCTTCTCCGGTAGCGGGCAGAACGCGGCGCTGGCCTTCACCACCCTCAAGGACTGGTCCGAGCGCAGCGCCGACGACAGTGCGCAGTCGATCGCCGACCGCGCGACCATGGCCTTCACCCAGCTCAAGGACGCGATAGCCTACTCGGTACTGCCGCCGCCCATCGACGGCCTCGGTGAGTCGACCGGCTTCGAATTTCGCCTTCAGGACCGTGGCGGCATGGGCCACGCCGAACTGATGGCAGCCCGTGACCAGTTGCTCGAAAGCGCCAGCAAAAGCAAGGTGCTGACCAACGTGCGCGAAGCCTCGCTGGCGGAAAGCCCGCAGGTGCAACTGGAAATCGACCGCCGTCAGGCTAATGCACTGGGCGTGTCGTTTGCCGATATCGGCACGGTGCTGGACGTGGCCGTGGGCTCCAGCTACGTCAACGATTTCCCCAACCAGGGCCGTATGCAGCGGGTGGTGGTGCAGGCCGAAGGTGACCAGCGCAGCCAGGTCGAGGACTTGCTGAACATTCACGTGCGCAACGACAGCGGCAAGATGGTGCCACTGGGTGCGTTCGTTCAGGCCCGGTGGGTCAGCGGCCCGGTGCAGCTGACCCGCTACAACGGTTACCCGGCGGTATCGATCTCAGGCGAGCCAGCCGCCGGCTACAGCTCGGGCGAGGCCATGGCCGAAGTCGAGCGGCTGGTGGCGCAGCTCCCGGCCGGTAGCGGCCTGGAATGGACCGGCCTGTCACTACAGGAACGGCTGTCCGGTAGCCAGGCCCCCCTGCTAATGGCGCTGTCGCTGCTGGTGGTGTTCCTGTGCCTGGCAGCGCTGTACGAAAGCTGGTCGATCCCGACTGCGGTGCTGCTGGTCGTTCCGCTCGGTGTGCTCGGGGCGGTGCTGGCGGTGACCTTGCGCGGCATGCCCAACGACGTGTTCTTTAAGGTTGGCCTGATTACCCTGATCGGCCTGTCGGCGAAGAACGCCATCCTGATCATCGAGTTCGCCAAGCATCTGGTAGACCAGGGCGTGGACGCCGCCGACGCCGCCGTGCAAGCGGCCCGCCTGCGCCTGCGGCCGATCGTGATGACGTCGCTGGCGTTCATCCTCGGCGTGGTGCCCCTGGCCATCGCCAGCGGCGCAAGCTCGGCCAGCCAGCAGGCGATTGGCACCGGGGTGATCGGCGGCATGCTCAGCGCCACCCTGGCGGTGGTGTTCGTGCCGGTGTTCTTCGTGGTGGTGATGCGCCTGTCCGGGCGACGCCAGGCGCATGACAGCGACGGGCAACCCGTGCCCCGCGAAAGCTGACTGGACAAGCCCGCCGTGAAATGGGAGGGTTCCCGGCAGTGACTGCCCGGAACCCTTTTTCATGCCTGACGCACTCCCCCCTTGCTCCATCCTCATTCTCGCCGGTGGCCGTGGCCAGCGCATGGGCGGCCGTGACAAGGGCCTGGTGGACTGGCAAGGCGAGCCATTGATTGCACATGTTCATCGAGTGGTGCAGCCATTGAGCGACGACCTGGTGATTTCCTGCAATCGCAACCAGGCGGCTTACCGGGCATACGCCGACCGGTTGGTGGGCGATGCAGAAGCCGACTTCCCCGGGCCACTGGCGGGGGTGATTGCCGGGCTCAAGGTGGCACGTCATGGGTGGGTGGTGTTGCTGGCTTGCGATGCGCCCCTGGTTGATCGCGAATTGATCGAGGACCTGCTGCGGCTGGCAGTGACCGGTAACAGCGCGGCAATGGTGCGTCAGGGTGGTTTCTGGCAGCCGATGTTCAGCGTACTGCCCAAGCGGGTGTTGCCGGTGTTGGAGCAGGCCTGGGCAGCGGGTGAGCGGAGTTTGCAGAAGGCCCTGCTGCGCGAGGCGGTGCAAGGGCTGGAGTGCGCCGAGGGTGATCGCCGGCTAAGCAACTTCAACAGCCCGGAACGGCTGCAGGACTGAGGGCATGACACCGCCCACAGGTAATCCATAACACTTCAGGACTGTGGTGATCTCGTGGGGGCAGGCATGCCCGTGAAGAAACCAACGCGGTGGATGGCACCGGCTCTGCCGGTGTTCGCGGGTAAACCCGCTCCTACGACGGCCTGTGTCCAACCACCGATGTGTGTCCGCCACCAATCCAGGTGTAGGAGCGGGTTTACCCGCGAATACGGTGGCCGCTGCAACGCTGAATAGCCAGGGATACTGGCCAGCAGGGCCGGCCTCTTCGCGGGTGAACCCGCTCCTACGACGGCCTGTGTCCAACCACCGATGTGTGTCCGCCACCGATCAGGTGTAGGAGCGGGTTTACCCGCGAATACGGTGGCGGCGGCAACATTGAATGACCAGGGATACGGGCTAGCAGGGCCGGCCCTTTCGCGGGTAAACCCGCTCCTACGACGGCCTGTGTCCAACCACCGATGTGTGTCCGCCACCGATCAGGTGTAATCGATGGACTCGCCCCCGCCGAGGCATCACAGTGCCACGGTGGTGTTCGAAGAAGCCAACGGCAGCGAGGGCGAGACCATGAAAAAGCATAGTTCGAAACACGATTCCCTGTCTTCCACTG